>CAZAMX010000001.1:0-248 GCA_964486095.1 uncultured Acetatifactor sp.
GTACAGACTTCCGTTTCCCAAATTCTGGAGCAGATTGCGAATGCCATTGTCAGTGTGGGCGCCGCATATCTCTTGATTCACAGCAGCTTTGCAGCCATGGAGGCTCCTGTGGACAGGGAAGGCAGGGTACTCTGGGGAACAAAGGGTGCCATAGGCAGCGCTATGGGTACGGGCGCAGGGGTGCTGACGGCACTTTTGTTTATGCTGGGCATGTATGCCCTGAACAAGAGGCTGATTCACAGACGGAT
>CAZAMX010000001.1:258-74745 GCA_964486095.1 uncultured Acetatifactor sp.
AGTTCCTACGGATCTATTTTAAAGACAATTACCCTGGTGGTAACTCCCTTTATCTTAAGCACGGCGATCTATCATTTGAGCAGTACGGTAAATAATATTTTATATACGAGGGCATTGCCTGCTTTGAAGGAGTTGGATACGGTGGAGATTCATTCCCGCTGGGGTGTGTTTTCCGGGCAGGCCCAGACCATATCCAATATTCCTGTTGCTTTTGCCTCGGCCATGGCGGCGGCCATGCTTCCGGCGGTAGCCCAGCTGACCGCGGCAAAAAAGATCGGGGAGGCAAGGGATAAGATTGGGCTTGCGGTGAAGATTACCATGATCATCTCCATTCCCTGTGCCGTGGGATTATTCGTTCTGGCCAGGCCGGTGACTGCCCTGTTGTTTAAAAACACCCAGGAGTCGGAGGATCTGGCTACGGGCATGCTGATGGCCCTGGCAGTCTCCGTGATTTTTTATGGTCTGTCTACTTTAAGCAGTCAGATTCTGCAGGGGCTGGGCAAGCTGAATGCCCCTATCTTTAATGCGGGGCTTTCTTTGATACTGCAGTCGGCGGTGGCATCACTGCTGTTGTTCTTCACGGACCTGGATCTGTACGCAGTTGCCATTGCCAACATTGTGTATTCAGGGGCCATGTGCATCTTAAACCAGATTTCCGTACGAAAGGCCATCGGCTACAGGCAGGAGATTCCGCGAACCTTCCTGATCCCTCTGCTGGCATCCGTATTTATGGGTGCGGTGGCCTGGGGCGTGTATGAGGCTTTGCTGTTGTTGACAAAATCCCCGCGGATTTCCGTGATCCCGGCAATTATAATTGGTGCTGTACTTTATTTTGCTCTGCTGATACTGTTTCGGGGGGTGACGGAGGAAGAGCTGAGGGGATTCCCGAAAGGAAGCCTGCTGGTGCGGATTGCAAAAAAGTGCAGGCTGCTGAAATGAAATCTATATCTGTTGTTCAAATTCCGCAATACTATTCGCTTTGGCGGCAGCCTTCAGCCATCTGCTCAGCACCTGCAGATCTGTTTCCTCTTGAATCCGTAATTTAAGCGTGTCCGGTATTTCGCCCAGGTCCTCCAGCAGATGCAGGATATCCCCTGCTTTTAAATTGATTTGGTTGAATTAAAAGCATAGACCTTCCGAAAAACAGAAAATTTGAATTGACTGATCGTTACAATTAGAATTGTTATGCTTTGCTTAAATAATATCATATTTGAATCATTTGTCAAGAATAAAAGTTCGGATTCATCCGGTTTATCATATTTTCACATAGTAGAATCGGTTCAGCCATGCCATTCGTAAATTGCCGGAATGTACATCTTTACTAATAGCAAAAGACGATTGCCGGCAATTTATTTCATGTCAGGCGTCCGCTCTATAGGATTAACTGTTAACATAGTACTGGGCCTGGGCGGCGAACATCTCCGCGTAAATTCCCCCCGGCTTTTGTACCAGTTCTTCATGAGTGCCGTATTCCCGGATGGTTTCGTCGGCAAACACCGCTATTTTATCGCAGAATTTGCAGCTTGACAGCCGGTGGGAGATATAGATGGCGGTCTTTTTGTCTACCAATGTGTTGAAGCGGCGGTAGATCTCATATTCGGCCACAGGGTCCAGGGCTGCCGTAGGCTCGTCCAAGATCACCACGGGAGCGTTGCGGTAGAGTGCCCGGCTGATGGCCGCCTTCTGCTTCTGGCCCCCGGAAAGGTCTGTGCCTTTTTCGTCAAAGCCCTTGAACAGCAGTGTATCCAGGCCGTTTTCCAGCTTCATGGCATCCTCGTACAGGCCGGACTGCTTCAACGCTTCCTCGATACGTTCATCGTCAGCCTCGCCCGCCAGCGCAATATTTTCCCTTAAGCTGAAAGCAAACAGGAAGAAATCCTGAAATACCACGGCAAACAGTTTCCGATATTCCTCTTCGGAGTATTCCCTGATATTCACGCCGTCCACCAGAATGCTTCCCTCGGTCACATCATAGAGCCTGCACAGCAGCTTGATGAAGGTAGTTTTGCCCGCTCCGTTTAAGCCCACTATGGACAGATGCTCACCGGGCCGGATTGTGATACTTACATGGCGCAGCACATAATTCTCCGAACGGGGATATTTGAAGCTTACGTCTTTAAATTCGATGGTATGCTCGCCCTGCTTTGCGGATTTGTCGCCCTTTACCATGGCGGCGGGATAATCCATAAACTCTATGTATTTGTGGGCATAGGCGCATTTTTTGCTGATGTCCTGAATACCTGTCACAATGGCATGGAGGCTCCAATAAAAGGTGCTGGTGGCAGAGATACACATGCTGAAGTCACCAACGGTGATGGCGCCTGTAAGCGCCAAGAAGCCTATGTAAAAATAGCTGATTCCGTCCCGGAAGGAGTTGATCACGTCTATACACCAGGAATTCTTACGCTGCTTTGTGCTTTGATCCATCCAGGCCTGAGCCTGGCGGTCGGAAAATACCTGAGCCTTTTTACACATCATTTCTCCGCTCTCGTAAAGGCGGATGTCCTTTCCCAGCCGAAAATCTGCCAGCTGGTACAGAACATAGCCGAAAATCCGATTACTGGCAGCCAGCTTCAGAAAGCTTTCTTTTTCGATTTCGTTGTTTCTGGCGTTAAACAGGGAAATCAGTACCAGGGATAAGATCTGCACGAAAAGCAGCAGTGGGCAGGTCATGAGGATCAGAGCAATCACTCCGCACAGTACAGCCGCCTCTCTGATGATATTCACGAAGGCGGACAGCACGCCGCAGACGCCGCCGCTGTACCAGCTCATTCCCTCCTTTGCCTTGTTTAAGGCGTCCAGGGCTTCCGGATCCTCGGTATGCTCAAAGTCCATATTCATGGCATGCTCGCCGATCTTTACCTCGATGTACTCATTGAACCATTGGTTAAGCACATCCGTAAGCTGGCTGCATCCGTTGCCCAGCACATTGGCAATCAGCTTCAGGCCCACAATGAGTCCTGCAAATAAGGCTGCCCGGGAAAGATGATCCTGCAGCCCGCCGCCTGTTAAGATGGCTGCCACCTCATCCAGGATGAATTTAGGCAGGATGATCTCGATCAGTTTCATGGCTGCTACCAGAAAGATGTTTAAAAAGTACAGGAGGAATAAACAGGGCTTTTCCTGCCAGGTCAGCCGGAACATAAACTTTAGTGTTTCGCGGGTCACGTGAATTTTAGTCTTTTTCTGTGCGGATGTTTTAAGCATTTTCGGTCACCTCCCCGGAGTTGTCAACATAGTACTGGGCCTGGAGACGGAACATTTCCGCATAGGCGCCGCCGCTTTCCAGCAGCTCCTTATGGGTTCCGCATTCTAAGAGCTTACCGTCCTGAAACATTGCTATCCGGTCACAGAACTGGGTGGAGCTTAAACGGTGGCTTATGTACACGGCGGTTTTGCCGCCGATCAGCTTGTCGAAGCTGCTGTAGAGCCTGCTTTCCGCCAGGGCGTCCAAAGCGGCGGTAGGCTCGTCCAAGATCACAACAGGAGCATTCTTGTACAGCGCCCTGGCCAGGGCCAGCTTCTGCTTTTCGCCGCCGGAAAGGTCCGTGCCGTCATCGTAAATCACTTTCAGAATTTCCGTGTCCACTCCCCTTGGCAGTTCTGTCAGCTTCTCTTCCAGGCCTGCATCTATCAGGCATCTTTCCGCACGCTTTTTGTCGGTGTTTTCGGGATCCTTCATGGACACGTTTTCCGCAAGGGGATAGGCGAACAGGTTCACATCCTGGAAAACCGGGGAGAAAATCCGGTAATAGCTTGTTTTACTGTATTCCTTTATGTTGACGCCATTTAAAAAAATTTCTCCTTCGGCGGGCTCGTACAGCCGAAGCAGCAGCTTGATAAAGGTGGATTTTCCCGCCCCGTTTAAGCCTACCACCGCCAGCCGTTCGCCGGCCTTCAAGGTCAGGGACAGGTTTTCCAGGGCATAATTTTCCGCTTTCGGATACCGGAAGGAAACACCCCGAAATTCAAATTCATAGCTGTCCATGGGGGGAACAGGCATTCCCTGGTCAGGGTCTCCGCCGTCAAAGTCCAAAAAGCTGCGCCAGTCATCTACCTCTCTGCTGCGCTGGACGAGATCGGCAGAGTCGTCCATAAGCTGTCGTACAAAACCGTAAAAGGTAGTGGCGGAAGCCAGGTAAAGACTGAAATTTCCCAGGGTTACCAGGCCGTGCACCGTCATATAAAGCAGCCAACCGTACACCAGGGCCTGGGATAAGGCAAAGCACAGATTGGAAAAGGAGGCGATCAAAAACCACATTTTTGCATTGCGTTTTTGCGCGTCTATTCTTGTTTCCTTTTCCCGGCGGAATTTATCTGTCAGCCAGTCCTTTAATCCGAACATGCGAATGTCCTTTGCCGCGGCAAAATCCGAAGTCACATTGGCCAGGTAATAATTCTTTCGCCACCAGGGGGCCAGGGGATCCCAGACCGTGCGTTTGAGCCTTGCCCCTGCTCTGTTCCGAAAGAGGAAGGTGACGGCCGAGAGGACGGTCAGAATCAGGACGATCCAAAGATTCATGGTGCCCAGAATCATCAGGCCGAACGCTGCCACTGCCAGGTTAAGAAGCATGTTCATGATCTGCCGCATCATCCCCTCGATTCCCTGATTGTTGTTATTGGCGGCGTTCCCGGCCTTCTGGTAGCAGTCCAGTACGTCGGAATCCTCGATATGGTGAAAGTCGATGGACATGGCCTTGCGGTTTTTTTCTACCATCATCTGAAAACGTACCAAAATATAGTAAGGCCATTTACTGTAGTACCATGTGTTCAGCATGGTGGACAGAATCTGTATCAGAGTTACCAGGGCCATAAGGGCCAACAGGCTCTCACGGTTCTTTTGCCCTGTTATCATGTCAATGACAAATTTGGTAATAAAGGTCCACAGGTAATTCATCATCGGCCCGCAGATCATCCCAATGGGAATCAGGAGCTTAAATACAGGAGCGTACCGGAACATATTCCCTAAAATATAGCGGATATTACTGAAGAGTCCGTATTCCCTGTGCAGGGGATTTTTGGCTTCTTCCTTTTTGAGCTTTTTCTTTTTGTTTTTCATGGTGATCTCCGTTTTGCATAAATTTAAAAACCTGTTTTCTTTTACCATAAAGGGCCTGTACGAAAGGACTATTATGTATTATATCTTATGCCAATAGAAAATCAAGCGCGAATGAAGATGATAGTTCGTTACATTTTTTTGAGCGAAAGCATGTCTGAGATAATTAATAGCAAATAATGAAGAGATGTGCAGGAATTTGTGTGATACAATATTGGAAGTATCGGATGTTATTAAGAATCATAAAGGAGGGGTTGGGATCATGGAATTTGTTTATGAGCTTCCGGAGGAAATGCGGAAGGAAACGGACAGGAAGGGTGAAGTCAGACGATTTACCTATGATACACAGACCTACGACAGGGAGGGGAGCCGCCCGCTGCAAAAGGGCGCATGGGTGTACCTTCCTTACGGTTACAGTACCGGCAATCAGTATAATGTATTATACCTTCTCCATGGGGGAGGGGTTAACGAAGACTGGTGGTTTAAAATGTTTCCGGATACGGTGACTATTTTGGACAATATGATCGCGCATAAAATATGCGAGCCCTGTATTATTGTTGCACCCACGTATTACCGGGGGGAGGACGAGGCGGACAAAAATGCGGAATACATTACGGAGCATTTTCATTATGAACTTCGCCGGGACCTGATTCCTGCCGTGGAAACGGCGTTTTCTACCTATACAGGGGGAGATGTATCTGAAGCAAATCTTGTCAGGACCCGCGGACATCGCGCCTTTGCCGGTCTTTCCTTAGGCTCCATGACGACTTACCGGGCCGCCTTTTATAACAATTTCGATTTGTTTTCCTGGTATGGCCCTTTCTCCGGCTGCTGCGGGCCGAACGGAGACCACGACAGGGAAGTGGAGCGGATTCAGAAGACGCTGGCAGACGGTGAAAGCAAAGGGCTTAAGCTGGACTATCTTTTCTGCTGCAACGGAGACAAGGACATTGCCTATGCAGAGCATAAGGATATTATGGACAGGGCAGCGGCTCTTTGCCCTCAGCTTGTGCAGGGCAAAAACTATGACTTTTTCACTATTCCGGGCGGAGTCCATGACATGAAGGCCTGGCAGCTTCATCTGTACCATGCCCTGCAGGTATTTTTCCGTGGGGAAATATAAGGAACCGTGGAGGATTAATATGATACAGGAAATAAGGGGAAGAGCAGTCAGGCTCCAAGACGGGGAGCTGCTGCGCAGGGAAGACGCAAACAGACAGTATTTGATGAAACTGGAAAACAGGTATCTTTTGAGAAACTACCTGCTGGAGGCAGGCAGATACTCCGGGCGGGGAATGGATCCCAATGCCATGGGCGGCTGGGAGGATCCCAGCTGTCAGCTCAGAGGGCATTTTCTGGGGCATTGGCTGTCGGCAGCGGCGCTTCGTTACCAGGAGGCAGAGGATGGGGAGCTGAAGGCCAAGACGGAAGCCATATTGGAGGAACTTGACCGGTGCCAAAAAGACAATGGCGGGGAATGGGTCTGTCCTATCCCGGAAAAATATTTGTATTGGATCGGCAGGGGGAAGAATATTTGGGCGCCTCAATATAATGTTCATAAGCTGTTTATGGGGCTGGTGGATGTCTATCGGTATATGGGCATGGAAAAAGCGCTGTTGATCGCAGATAAACTGGCGGACTGGTTTCATCGGTGGAGCGCAGACTATACCAGAGAGGAATTTGATCAGATACTGGATATTGAGACGGGAGGTATGCTGGAGGTATGGGCTGATCTGCTGGAGATTACCGGCGATGAAAAGTACCGGGAGCTCCTGGAGAAATACTATCGCGGCAGACTGTTTGATCCCCTGCTTGAGGGGAAGGATGTGCTGACGAATATGCACGCCAATACCACTATACCGGAGATCTTAGGGTGCGCCAGGGCATACGAGGTTACTGGGGAGGAAAGATGGCTGCAGATTGTCAGGTGTTACTGGAAATGCGCGGTGACTGACAGGGGCTGTTTTGCCACAGGCGGACAGACTCAGGGGGAGATATGGACGCCCATGAAGAAGCTGAAGGCCAGATTGGGTGACAAAAATCAGGAACACTGCACTGTGTATAATATGATTCGGTTGGCCGAGTTCCTGTTTCGCCATACGGGAGAGGCCAAATATATGCACTACATAGAATATAATGTGTTAAACGGTGTGATGGCCCAGACCTACTGGCAGGGACAGCCCTGGAAGGGAAGTCCCTGGACCGGTCTGCTCACCTATTTTCTTCCTATGAAAGCAGGCAGTAAAAAGGACTGGGCAGGGGAGATGGACAGCTTCTTCTGCTGTCACGGGACGATGGTTCAGGCCAATGCGGCATGGAACCGCAGAATCTATTACAAAGGGGAAGACGCCCTGTATATCACAATGTACACGGACTCTGAGGCAGAATTTGAGATGGGGGGTCTGAAGGTAAAGCTCACACAGCGGCAGGATTACATGAACGGCAGTTTGATGAACTCTTCTGTAAACAGTGTGCAGCAGACGGTAAACGACATTACCGCTACCTATGCCAACAAGCCGGATTTTCGCAAGTTCGTGTTTACGCTGCAGGTGACCGGAGATCTGGACTGCAGGATATGTCTGCGCATTCCTGACTGGGTGGTGCGGAAGGCATCGGTGTATGTAAATGATGAGCTTGTGGTACAAACCGACTGCACCGAGGAATTTCTGGAGCTTCACCGGATCTGGAAGGACGGGGACAGGATCATCCTCCTGCTGCCTGTAGACCTGCGCTTCATTCCTCTGCCGGACGATGCAGAGACAGGAGCCTTCTGCTACGGCCCTGATGTGCTGGCGGGCATTACGGAGCAGGAAAGAGTGCTGAGACTGGAAAATGAGGATCCGGTGCAGGAGCTGTCTGCCGATACGGAGCGGGAATGGGGAGCCTTCCGCACCTTTTATCGGACGGAGAACCAGGACCCCGGTATCAGCTTTCGAAAGCTTAACGAGATCGGTTATGAACCGTATCAAATGTATTTCAAGGTGAAGAGAAAGAAAGAACAGTGAGATTGAAATTAAGAAACGGAATCAGCCGGCAAAAACAAGATAAATGCAGAGAGCATAAAAACATAAACGGCTGTAAAAAAGAAAAATGAAAGGAAAGGAAAAGCAGTATGGAAATGACATTAAGGTGGTACGGTTCAAAATTTGACACGGTGACGCTGCAGCAGATCCGCCAGATACCGGGGGTGACGGGGGTGATCACCACTCTGTATGACACGGCGCCGGGAGAGGTGTGGAGCAGGGAGCGGATCCGTGCGTTAAAGGAGGAAGTGGAGGCGGCAGGACTGCATATAGCCGGGATCGAAAGCGTAAACGTCCATGATGCCATCAAGACGGGAGCTCCGGAGAGGGAGCAGTATATCGCCAACTATATCGAAACGCTGGAGAATCTGGGCAAAGAGGATATTCATCTTGTATGCTATAACTTTATGCCGGTATTTGACTGGACCAGAACGGAGCTGGCCAGGGTGAGGCCCGACGGCTCCACGGTTCTTGCGTACACCCAGGAGGCAGTGGACGCTCTGGATCCGGAAAAAATGTTTGCATCCATTGCCGGAGACACCAACGGAACCGTTATGCCCGGCTGGGAGCCGGAGCGTATGGCCCATGTAAAGGAGCTGTTTGAGCAGTACAGGGATGTGGACGATGAAAAGCTGTTTGCCAACCTGAAATATTTTCTGGAAAAAATCATGCCGGTTTGTAACGAATATGACATCAATATGGCCATTCATCCCGATGATCCGGCCTGGAGCGTGTTCGGACTGCCGCGGATCATCATCAACAAGGAAAATATTCTTCGCATGATGAAGATGGTGGACGATCCTCATAACGGCGTGACCTTCTGTTCCGGATCTTACGGCACGAATCTGGAGAACGATCTGCCGGATATGATCCGTGCCCTGAAAGGAAGGATTCATTTTGCCCATGTGCGCAACCTGAAATTCATTTCGCCCACCAATTTTGAAGAAGCTGCTCATCTTTCCGCGGACGGTACCTTCGATATGTACGAGATCATGAGAGCTCTCTATGAAACAGGCTTTTCCGGCCCCATCCGTCCGGATCACGGCCGTATGATCTGGGGCGAGAAGGCCATGCCGGGCTACGGGCTGTACGACAGGGCTCTGGGAGCGGCATATCTGAACGGACTCTGGGAAGCGATCGACAAGGCGGCAAAGGCGCGGTAAAGGAGGAGAAACATAATATGAAATTAAGCAGCAGGGGACTTGCAGACAGAACACCATGGGAGACGGCGGGCTTTCACCTTCCCCGGTTTGACCGGGAGGCGGTGACGGCGGCCACAAGGGAAAATCCTTTTTGGATTCATTTCGGCGCCGGAAATATATTCAGGGCTTTTCAGGCCAATGTGGTGCAGAATTTATTAAATGAAGGAGTGCTGGACAGAGGACTGATCGTGGCGGAAGGCTTCGACTATGAAATCATACAGAAGATGAATCGGCCCCATGATGATTATTCCGTGCTGGTTACTTTAAAGGGGGACGGCAGTATAGAGAAGACCGTAATCGGCAGTGTGGTGGAATCCTGTATTCTGGATTCCGGAGACACAGAAGAGTACGGAAGGCTGAAGGAGATCTTCGGCAAGGATTCTTTGCAGATGGTATCCTTTACCATTACGGAAAAGGGCTACAGCCTGGTAAACGGCAGGGGCGAGCTGCTTCCTGATGTGAAGGCGGATTTTGAAACAGGTCCTAAGAAGCCGGCCAGCTATATCGGAAAGGTGGCTTCTCTTTTATACAGCCGCTACCTGGCGGGAGAAAAGCCCGTGGCCATGGTGAGCATGGACAACTGCTCTCACAACGGAGACAAATTGTATGCCGCGGTTAATGCCTTTGCGGAAAAGTGGACGGAAAAAGAGTTGGCGGAGCCGGGCTTTCTGGATTACATAAACAATCGGGAAAAAGTGACCTTTCCCTGGTCCATGATCGACAAAATCACGCCCCGTCCCGATGCTTCGGTGGAAGAAATTTTGAAAAAAGACGGGTTGGAAGAAACGGAGTCTGTGGTTACCGCAAAAAACACATATGTGGCGCCCTTTGTCAATGCGGAGGAATGTGAATATCTGGTGATCGAGGACGCTTTTCCCAACGGCCGGCCAAAGCTGGAGAAAGGGGGGCTGATATTTACAGGACGGGAGACGGTGGACAAGGTGGAAAAGATGAAGGTATGTACCTGCCTGAATCCGCTGCATACCGCATTGGCGGTATATGGGTGTCTTCTGGGATATAAAAAGATCTCCGAGGAAATGAAGGATGAGCAGTTGTTAAGGATGGTGAAAATGATTGGCTATACGGAGGGACTGCCGGTGGTCACGGACCCGGGAGTGCTGGACCCCAAGGAGTTTATCGATACGGTGGTCAGTCTGCGGATTCCCAATCCCTTTATGCCGGATACGCCTCAGCGGATCGCCACGGATACTTCTCAGAAGCTGGCCATCCGCTTCGGAGAGACCATAAAGGCATACATGGCTTCGCCCGTTCTTAAAGTGGAAGACTTAAAAATGATTCCCCTTGTGTTTGCAGGCTGGCTTCGGTATCTGATGGGAGTGGACGATCAGGGACAGTCCTTTGAATTAAGCCCCGATCCGCTTGTGGATACGGTTACTCCTTATGTGGCAGGCTTCAGACTGGGAGAAGCGTGTGACAAGGCAGAAGCGGAAAAGGCCCTGCGGCCGATTCTGGAAAAGAAGGAGATTTTCGGGGTGAATCTGTACGAAGCAGGTATGGCAGAACGGGTGTGCGGATATTTCACGGAGTTGATCGCAGGAACAGGCGCTGTCCGCCGCACCCTGGAAAAATATACCTCATAGTTTCAGACGAAGAAAATAGCAATATTTGATAAGCAATCAAGCAAACAGTAAAGAGATTTCCAGAGAGTATTGTGATACCTTAAATCACATGGTTATAAAATGGGAAAATATTGTCGGAAAGCGGAAAACACAGGCATTATCAGGAGGTATGAGGCAGATGGATCAGAACATGGAAAAGAATGCGGCCCAGACGGAGGCTCCCGGGGGCCCTGTGGCCCCCAGGGACCCCGAAAAGAAGCCGGAAGGCTTTTATATTATGCGGAATAAGGAGATTGACGGCTCCATCCAGCCTGACGGAAGGGGAATCCAGTTTTTGTATATGGACGGCGGCCGGATGATCAGCAGTGCCCGGATTGTGGGAAATGTGAAGGACGAAGGCATGCTGGAGCTGTTAAAGACGGCAGAAGGCTTTCGAAAGCTGGTATCCGCCATCGGTGTTACGGTAGAAATGGAGGATGAGAGCGAGACCGTAGACTTTGTTTTTCAGATGTACGGGAAAAAGGACCCTTATGTTTCCGGCACTCAGATTAAGGTGCCTGTGTCTGCCGACGGAGCGGAGCGTATCGTGTGGCTGTCGGAATGCAAATGGTCAGAGGACGACGACGTGCCGGGGCAGATTCGTTTTGAATTTCAAAGACCGGGAGAGCCGGCAAAAGTGTCGGTGAAGCTGTATCTTCAGGAGGGCTATAAGGCGCCGGAGGAAATTGAAGAAATACCGGTGAACCTGGAGACAGAGGATTACCGGAAGCTGTTGGAGAAGTCCCTGATGCAGACGGGCAGCCCGGCCAGGCTTAAAGAAGCCATTGACAGGGCCAGGCGGGGAGAGGACGTAACGATTGCTTTTATCGGCGGCTCCATCACTCAGGGCGCCGGAGCCGTGCCCATCAACACCGGCTGCTATGCCTATAAGACCTTTCAAAGACTGTGTGCCCTTGCGGGCAGAGGAACAGAGGAAAACATTCACTTTGTCAAAGCAGGTGTGGGCGGAACACCCTCCGAGCTTGGGATGCTGCGGTATGAGAGAGACGTGCTGCGGGACGGCAGTGTGGAACCGGATATTGTGGTAGTGGAATTTGCGGTCAATGACGAAGGGGATGAGACTAAGGGAGAATGCTATGACTCCCTGGTCAGAAAGATACTGAAGGCAGAGAACTGCCCGGCCGTGATCCTGCTGTTTGCGGTGTTTGAAAACGACTGGAATCTGCAGGAGAGGCTGTCACCCGTGGGCAAAGCATATGATCTGCCCATGGTTAGCGTTAGGGATGCGGTGGTGGAGCAGTTTTATCAAAAGCCCGGTGCAGGAAGGGTGTTTGGCAAGCCGCAGTTCTTTTATGACTGTTATCATCCGACAAATCTGGGGCATACGGTCATGGCTGACTGTATCGGGTATCTGCTGGAGACGGTGGACCGGCTGCCGGGTAAGGAGGATACCTTGCGGCTGGAGCAGACAGCGGCCCCTATCGGCGGGGAATTTGAGAGCGTGAAGCTGTTTGACCGCAGCGGCAGCGCGGCGGGAATTCATGTGGACTGCGGAGACTTTTGTCATACGGATGAAGAGCTTCAAGGGGTGGAAATGGATAAAAATCTGGCGCCCACCAAGGAGTTCCCCTATAACTGGATGCGGAAGGAGTCTTTAGAAAATGCCGGAAAGCCTTTTTCCATGGACATTACCTGTACCGCTCTGCTGCTGATCTATAAGGATTCCGGCAGCTGCAATGTGGGGCGCGCTCAGGTAATGGTGGACGGCAAGAAGGTTCTGGAGGCGGATCCCCATGTAAACGGCTGGACCCACTGCAATCCTGTCATCTGCTTCAGAAATGCCGACAGAAAGCAGTACCATGTGGAGATCAGTATGGTCCCGGGGGATGAGGACAAGGAATTTACGATCTTAGGGTTCGGATATGTGGAATAAGGACAGGGGAGTCCGGATAAGGAGAGAGCGGCATATGAAATTGGAGTTCACAAAGGGAAATATCCCTCCCATCGTGGTGGAAAGCTGCGGCTATGAAGGCGTCAGGAGGATTGCAGGGAAGGTTGCGGAGGACATTGAAAAGGTGTCCGGCGTGAAACCTGCGGTAGTGTCGGAGCAGGAAATAACCGCAAAGGAGGGCGGCTGGATCATTTTATGTGCCACTCTGGGAAAGAGTCCCGCGCTGGATGAGCTTGCGGCAAAGGGACTGGTGGACAGGGATAAGCTGTACAAAGAAGGAAATCAGAGAAAATGGGAGGTCTATGAGATCAAAATGATTTCCCTGAAGGACGAGGAAGTCTGCGGAATCCGCCCGGAGGGAATTCTGCTGATCTGCGGCAGTGATAAGCGGGGAACGATTTACGGTATGTTTTCCCTGTCGGAATATATCGGGGTTTCTCCCCTGTGCTACTGGGGAGACGCGGAGCCGGTCCGCCGGGAGAGGCTCGTGATCGGGGAGGATATAGAAACTCTTTCCCGGGAGCCCAGCGTAAAGTACAGAGGCTTTTTTATCAATGATGAATGGCCCTGCTTCGGAAACTGGGTTATGGAGCATTTCGGAGGCTTCAATGCAGCTGCTTACGAGCATGTTTTTGAACTTTTGCTGCGGATGAAGGGCAATTATCTGTGGCCTGCCATGTGGAGCGCTTCCTTTCCCTTAGACGGTCCCGGAAGTAAAAATGAAGAGCTGGCGGATATTTACGGCGTAGTGATGGGATATTCTCACCATGAGCCCTGTCTTCGGGCCAGCGAAGAATGGGATCAGGTGAGAGGGGAAGGCAGCCGTTACGGAAATGAATGGAACTTTTACACCAATGAGCAGGGTCTGCTGAATTATTGGGAGGATGCTTTAAAGCGCAGCGGCGGATATGAAAACATTATTACCATCGGCATGCGCGGGGAGCGGGACACCTCCATGCTGGGACCCGATGCTTCCCTGGGCGAAAATATCGGGCTGCTGAAGAAAATTATTACAAAGCAGAAGGAACTGATTCATCGGCATGTGAAGCGGGAGAACGGGGAGCTCCCCATGCTGCTGGCGCTGTACAAGGAAGTGGAGCCCTATTTTTACGGTGATGAGAAGACCCCGGGACTGAAGGACTGGGAAGGTCTGGAGGGCGTAACCTGCATGCTCTGCGAGGATAATTTCGGATATGTGCGCACCCTTCCCGGGGAGGACATCCGCGGCCATAAGGGGGGATACGGCATGTATTACCACCTGGATTATCACGGCGGTCCCGTGTCTTATGAATGGGTGGACTCCACGCCCGGTACCCGCATCTGGGAGCAGATGGGGCAGGTGTACGAGTATGGCGTCAGGGATGTGTGGATTGTGAACGTGGGCGATTTAAAGTTTCACGAGGTGTCGTTAGGTTATTTCCTGGCGCTGGCTTATGACTATGAAAAATGGGGCTACGGTAATCAGGACAGCTATGCGGAGTATGTCAGGCAGTGGACCGGACAGACGTTCCCGGCGGCGGCTCCCGCCGTCAGGGAAAAGATCGGCTGGGTGCTGAATGAGTATATCAGGCTCAACAGCCTGCGGAGGCCGGAATCCCTTCATGCCGGGATCTATCACCCCTGCCATTATGAAGAATCGGACAGGATGCTGAAGCAGGCGGAAGAGGTGGAAGCGCTGTCCATGCAGGTCAAAGAAAAGCTTGAGGGGACAGGAGAAGGCCCGGCATATTACAGTATGATTCATTATCCGGCCATGGCCAGCATGAATCTGTTGAAAATGCACCTGTATGCGGGTATGAATCATCATTATGCGGCCCAGGGAAGGCCGGCGGCCAATCTTTACGGAGAGCTGACAGGGAAGTGCATTCAGAAGGACAGGGAGCTTGCGGCGGAGTGGGCTTGCTTCAAGGAAGGTAAATGGAACGGTATGCAGATGGCACAACATATCGGATTTACCAAATGGAACGAGGACGATTACCGTTATCCTGTAATAATGCAGGTGGAGCCGGCTCACCGCCCGCGTTTAAGCGTGTCCAGGAAGGACGACGAAAGGACAGCCACAAAGGTTTACGGGGCGCCTATGGTGATACAGGTTCCCGATTTTCAGTATGCCGGGTGCAGCCGGGTGACATTGGAAATTGCAAACGGCGGCTGCGGAAGCCTGCACTTTAAGATCACCGCCGAGGGCGGGGCGCTTCCCGGGTGGCTTACGGTATCTCCGACGGAAGGAGATGCGGAGACGCTGGAAGAGATTACGCTTACCTGTCGCAGGGAATTGCTGCCGCAGGAAGGGCAGACTGTCCGGCTGCTGATAGACGACGGCGAGGCAAGGGTAGCCGTGGAGGTTACCGGCAGGCAGGTTCCCGGATTTGACTTAAAAGAGGCGGAGGACGGCTCTGAAAAGCTGCCGGACATGACCTTTGTGGAGAAAAACGGCGTATTTGCAATCGGCGCAGAGCATTACTGCCGGAAAACGGATACGCTGAAAGGGGCTTTTCGGAAGCTTGAGAATTACGGAAAATTTGGCTGCGGTATGAAGGTGTTTCCCAGTACGGCCGCCTTTGCGCAGGATGAGGAAAAGCCTAAGCTGGTGTACCGTTTCCTGATTAAGGAGGCCGGGGAATATCAGGTGGAGATTCTGGCTGCGCCGTCCAATCCCCTTTTTCCCGGACAGAGCGTGAATCTGTGGGTGGCAGGCGGCAGGGAAAAAGGAAGGAAGGCTGAGCTTCTTCCGACGGATTACCGGGCCGGGGAATGCGGAGACAGCAGATGGTGCGAGGCTGCGTTAAGCCAGGAGCAGAAGACCTGTGTGACGCTTGATTTTGCAGAGGGCGTGCAGGAGCTGACCGTCGGTGCGCTGGAAGCGGGAACGATTCCGGAAAAAATATTGATCTATAAGAAGGGCATGGTTCTTCCGGCCTCCTACCTGGGACCGGCGGAGACGGAATACATGTTATCATAACTGACAAAATCAGAAGGATGGAAGCGAGGGACAGGATGGAAAAGAATACAAAAAAGCAGGCGTTTAATCCGTATCTGCCTTCCTGGGAATACATACCGGACGGGGAGCCCTATGTGTTCGGAGACAGAGTTTATGTCTACGGTTCTCACGATTTTTATAACGGCTATGTCTTCTGCATGGGGGATTATGTTTGCTGGTCGGCTCCGGTAAACGACCTGGGAGACTGGCGTTATGAGGGTGTGATCTACCCTCGGAACGAGGACCCCTTAAATAAGGAGGGAAAGATGTGCCTTTATGCGCCGGATGTGACGGTGGGACCGGACGGAAGGTATTATCTTTATTATGTGCTGGATCATGCGCCCGTTGTTTCCGTGGCCGTCAGTGATACGCCGGCGGGAAGATACGAATTTTACGGGTATGTTCATTATCAGGACGGTATCCGCCTGGGAGAAAGGGAGGGAGACCTGCCTCAGTTTGATCCGGGTGTGTTGACGGAGGGAGAGAGGACATATCTTTATACAGGATTCTGCGGAAGGGGAGATAAGTCCAGAAAAGGAGCAATGGCCACCGTGCTGGGCAGGGATATGCTCACGGTGGAAGAGGCGCCGGTATTTATTGTGCCCGGATGTGAGTACGGACAGGGGAGCAGCTTTGAGGGCCATGAGTTTTTTGAAGCACCTTCTATTCGCAGGATCGGAGACACTTATTATTTCGTATATTCTTCTGTGGTTATGCACGAATTATGCTATGCGGTAAGCAAAACTCCCACGTCCGGATTCGTGTACGGCGGAGTGCTGGTGAGCAACTGTGATCTGCACATTGATACCTATAAGCCCGCAGACCGCCCCATGGCTTACGGCGCCAATAACCACGGCGGTATGGTAAAGATCGGGGAGGATTGGTACATCTTCTATCACCGCCACACCAATGGCAGCTGGTACAGCAGGCAGGGCTGCGCGGAGAAGATTGAAATCCTCCCGGACGGCAGGATTCTTCAGGCAGAGCTTACCTCCTGCGGCTTAAACGGCGGCCCCCTCCAGGGCCGTGGAGAATATCCGGCGTACATTGCCTGCAATTTATTCCGGGACATTCCCTCGGTTTATGTGGGTGACAGCCGGTTTCCCAAGATCATGCAGGACGGAAGGGACGGAGATGAAGAGCCGGGATATATCGGAAATATTCAGGATTCCGTGACCGCAGGCTTCAAGTACTTTGACTGCAAGAGTGTGCGGGAGATCAGGATCAAGGTAAGGGGCTATGCGGACGGCGTCTTTGAAGTGAAAACTGCCTGGGACGGGAAAATCCTGGGGGCAGTTAAAGTGAATTATTCCAATGTGTGGGAGGAATATTCGGCACCGGTAAGCATTCCCGACGGTATACAAGCCATCTACCTGACCTACAGAGGAGGCGGTAACGCCAGTCTTTTGTCTTTTACTTTACTTTAAAATGAAAAATGAGCGGGGAAAGTTGCTGAAAACCATGAATGAATGGATGAAAGGATGAGGAAATCATGAAAAACATCAAGATGAGCACAGGAATAACAACAATCATTTCCTTAGTAACTGCAGTGTGTATTTTTCTGCTGTTTTTGACAGCCAGCCGCAACATGACGCAGACTATGTGGGAGACCGCCATGGAGAATATGGAGACTTCCCTGGAGGATAGAGCTGCTATCATTGAAGAATATGTAGATAAAGCAGAAAATCTGCTGATTGCCTATGGAAAAGCGCCTGTGGTGGCGGAGCTGCTGAAAAATCCTCAGGATGCAAAAGCAGTGAGCGCTGCGCAAAGCTATACGGAGCATTTTTTTGCGGATCTGGAGGGCTGGGAAGGCATCTATATTGCCGAGTGGAATACACATGTGCTGGCTCATTCCAATCCTAACGTGGTGGGGATTACCACCAGAGAGGGTGAGCCTTTAAAGCAGCTGCAGGACGCCATGACGGCGGCAGGAGGTATCTATAACACGGGAATCATTATTTCTCCTGCTTCTCAGAAGCTGGCGCTGTCTCTGTACTGTCCGGTATATGATACGGACGGTAAAACGATCCTGGGCTATGTGGGCGGCGCGCAGTTTGCCGACAGCTTAAAGACGCTGCTGGACGGACTGGACGTCAAGGGCATGGAAAGCGCCAGAAATTATATGATCAACACAGCCACGGCGGTTCATATCTTTGACGAGGACGAGACGCGTATGGCTCAGCCCATCGAGGATAAGATGCTGCAGTCCATAGTGAATGCAGTGGCCGGCAGCGGAAAGAGCGGCGGCAGCATGGAATATATTTCCGACGAGGGAGAAGAGAGCATTGCAGTCTATAAAGCTATGCAGAAGCGTGGCTGGGCAGTGGTTTTAAGCGACAGTCAGGCGGAAATCTATCGGGAAGCTTATACCAGCAGGAACACACTGGCGCTGATCTGTGTGGGAGCCTGGATTTTGATTGCGGTTATGACCTGGATTGCGGTCAGATTCTGTGTTAAGCCCTTAGAGACAGTGAGAAGATCCATCCTGCGCATGGAAAAGCTGGATTTAAAGGTTCCGGAGGAGCTGAAAAAGTATGTGGGCGGCAAGAGTGAGGCAGGACAGATTGCCTCGGCCATGAATTCTCTGTACAGCACACTGGGCAGTCTGGTTACCACCCTTTCAGGCTGTACGGAATCTCTGCAAATATCCTCAGGAACCATGAACGATACTACCAGAAGCCTGATCGACTATATGAGTGACAATTCTGCCACCACGGAGCAGCTGGCGGCAGGCATTGCCACCACCAACGAAGCCATCGGTAACGTGGCAGGCGAGGTGGAAAAAATATCCGAGCTGGTGGAGCATGTGGAGGACAAGGTAAAGACCGGTGACAAGAAGAGCAAGGAGCTGATCCGTATCGCGGAGGAAATGCGGGAGACGGCGGACAGCGCCCTTCAGGAGGCAGGCATTAAGATCGGGCAGAACCGTACCAATGTGGAGGCGGCTATGGTAAATCTGCAGTCTTTGACCCGTATCAACGAGATGGCCAATCAGATTTTAAGCATTGCCAGCCAGACAAATCTGCTGTCCTTAAACGCTTCTATTGAGGCGGCAAGGGCCGGAGAGCAGGGCAGAGGCTTTGCAGTGGTGGCGCAGGAGATCGGCAATCTGGCATCTAATTCCTCCGTAACCGCCAGACAGATTTCAGATATTTGTGAAGAGATCAACAGTAATATTGCCAATGTCCAGAGCTGTGTAGACGACATTATCGGATTTATGGAAGGAGATGTATCTAAAAGATTCCAGGAGTTTGTGGATATAGCCGGCGAATACGGAAATTCCGTGGCGGACATCCGCAACACCATCAGAGAGATAGAAGCAAGCTCCAACGGTTTTGCGGATTCTGCGGCCAGCATCAGGGAACGCATGGGTGTGATTCAATCGGCGTCTCAGGAAAACGAGATCGGGGTAGGCGATATTGTGAAGAAGATCGAGTATACCAATGCAATGGTGGAGGATTTGGAGAACGTGGGCAAAACTAACGGAGATAATGCGGGAAAGATCAGTTCTCTGGTGAACCAGTTTACGCAGTGAGAATTTGAAGGAGGTTTTCATGGGGGAAGAGTTGAAAATCATTGTAAAAAAAGAGGACAGGGCCTTTTTTCATAATCATGTGGATTACTGCATCGGTACAGGGCGCATGGGGCTTGCCCTGACGAAGGAGTATCAGGAACAGCTGAAGCTGGTGCAGGCAGAGATCGGTTTTAAACATATCAGAGGGCATGGGCTGTTCTGCGACGATATGGCCATCTATCAGGAGTATGAGGAAAACGGAGTCAAAAAGGCGGAGTACAATTTTACCTATCTGGACCGGGTCATGGACAGTTATCTTGAAGCGGGAATCCGGCCCTTTCTGGAGCTGGGATTCATGCCGAAGAAGCTGGCAAAAGGGACGCAGGAGCTTTTTTACTGGAAGGCAAATACCACCCCGCCTAAGGATTACGGAGCATGGTGCGGCATGGTCCAGGCGCTTTTGCGGCACTTAAAGGAGCGTTACGGGGAGGACGAGGCGGTAAGCTGGCCCATTGAGGTCTGGAACGAGCCTAATCTGTGGGGCTTCTGGGAAGGCGCGGACATGCAGGAATATTTCAGACTGTTTCACCGTACCTTTGATGCCGTGAAGGAGGTGGACGAAAGGTTTCAGGTGGGAGGTCCCGCGGTCTGCGGCGGCTCCGATGAAAAGTGGATCCGCGCGTTTATGGAATATTGTCAGGAACAGAGAATTCCGGTGGACTTTATTACCAGACATCATTACACCGTCGAACAGCCTGTGGAAGAAGGACATTACGCTTATTCCGCGCTGATGGACCCGGAAGCGGGTTTTGCCAACTTAAAGACCTCCAGAGACATTATCGACAGCTTTCCGGAGTATAAGGGCCTGCCCATTCACATTACGGAGTTTAATACCTCCTACACACCCAAGGGAGTGATTCATGATACCAACCTGAACGCGGCCCTGATCGCACAGCAGCTGTCCCGGCTGGGGGATGTGTGCGAATCTTATTCCTACTGGACCTTCGGCGATGTGTTTGAAGAGCTGGGGGTGCCTTTTACACCCTTCCACGGAGGATTCGGACTGGTGGCGGAGGGATGTATCCCTAAGCCCACGTTCTGGACCTTTGCTTTTTACAAAAAGCTTCAGGAAAGCGGCGGCGAATGCGTGCACAAGGACGATCATACGGTGGTGTTAAGGCGCGGGGACAGCGGGTATCTGGGAATTGCCTGGAATATAGCCGGACAGGGAACGGAGCAGTTGAAAATAGAGCTGTCTCTGCCGGCGCAGAAGGAAGAGTATGCCGTTCTGACCAGAATCGTGGATGAAGAAACCTGTAATCCGCTGAAGGTATGGCATGACCTGGGGGAGCCGGCTCATTTGAGGGAAGCACAGAGAAGGCTGCTTCGGGAAGCGGCCGTGCCCCTTGTGAAAACGGGAAGAACAAAGGCGGCAGAGGGCGCGGTATGCGTTGAGCTGGCGTTGAAAAGAAACGGTGTCGTTTATTTTGAGGTCAATGAGAGCAGGGTAGTTTCCGACAGGGGTTATGATTACAAAAAAGCAGTTTCGGAAACTCTTCGCAATCAACAAAGATGACGCTTATTTGAAAGGGGAAAACAGTGAATATAGATAAGAAGGAGTATCGGAACGTATTTGCGGAGATTGGCAAAACGGAAGAGGAAATTGAAAAAAGGCTGGCGGAAATCGTGGACACCTTTTTCTACAAAGAAGGAGAGAAGGTTTATTTCCCCGTGGGAGAAGATATGGCCTATATTGAGGATACCGGTAATCTGGATGCCAGAACGGAAGGTATGTCCTACGGCATGATGATGGCCGTACAGCTTGACATGAAAGAAGAGTTTGACCGCATCTGGAAATGGGCCAAAACCTATATGTGGATGGCGGAAGGGGAAAACGAAGGGTATTTTGCCTGGTCCTGCGGCCTTGACGGAAGTAAAAACGCTTACGGGCCCGCTCCGGACGGCGAGGAATTTTTTGCCATGGCCTTGTTCTTTGCGGCAAGCCGCTGGGGAAACGGGGAAGGCATTTTCAATTATGAGAAGGAAGCCAGAGAGATTTTAAGTGCCTGCCTGCATAAGGGAGAGAATGGCAGGCCGGGGCAGCCCATGTGGAATCATGACAATAAGCAGATCCTGTTCGTGCCGGGATGTCCCTTTACGGATGCCTCTTACCATCTGCCTCATTTTTACGAGCTGTTTGCCTGCCGGGCAAATGAAGAGGACCGTGAATTCTGGAAGCAGGCGGCGGAAGCCAGCAGGGAATATTTGACGAAGGCCTGCCATCCGGTAACCGGTCTGTCTCCGGAGTACGGAGAATTTGACGGAACGCCGGTAAAGAAGGTGCCCTGGACAAAAGACCGGCATGACTGGTTTTTCAGTGATTCCTACAGGACGGCGGCAAATATCGGACTGGATTACGAGTGGTTTGGCGTGGACAAAGGGCAGAGAGCGGCTGCCGAGCGGCTGCAGCATTTTCTGGGGGTGACCCGCAGTGAGGATCCCTTCCGTATCTACGAGGTGGACGGGACCTGTGTGGATCATTCGGCGCTGCATCCGGTAGCCATTACCGCTACCACGGCTCAGAGCGTCCTTGCGGTGCCGGAGAGACTGGACGGGAAGGACGGACTTTCCGAGGCGGGAAGAACGGCGCGCATGTGGGTGGAAAAATTCTGGAATCAGCCTATGCAGACGGGAAAGTACAGATATTATGATAACTGCCTGTATTTCTTTGCCTTTTTGGCCTTGAGCGGGAGATACAGGATCTGGTAAGGCGGATTGCATACGTAAGGGGGGCAGAAAGATGGCATATTTATTAAACTATACACGGGAGCCCATGGACGGGATGATCTACGGTCCCAGGCTGGCATACAGCATGCACCTGGCGGTCAGCAGGGACGGAAAGAGCTATCAGGCTTTGAATCATAACAGCGGCGTACTGTTTGTAAAAGCAACGGAGAATGAGGATGGTTCCTTAAATCCCAAAAGCCTGAAAAATCCATGGCTGTTTGTGCTGCCGGATCATCGCTTCGGGGTGGCGGCGGTCAGAATTGAGGGGGACGGCGGAGAAGATCCCGAGAGCAAAGGATGCGTAGTTCTCTTTACCTCCAAGGACCTGCTGGAATACAAAGAAATAGGGCTGTTGAAGCTGGGTACGGAATACATAGATAAAATATACTGTACTTTTTCCCAAGAGAGCGGCTGCATCCGGCTGGAATGGCGGGAACAGACAGGTAACTGTTTTACGGCCGGAATGCGGCGGCCGGAGGATCTTGTACTTGCGGGTGCGCCGGAGCCTCTGAAGGAACTTTTGCCGGCAAGCTGCTTGTTTGAAGGCAGTGAACCAAAGGATTTGGGGATAGAAGGGGCAGTACCCCAAACAAGACTGGAGATTATGGAAGAAGCAGGGGAAGCTTGGGGGAGCGGGATTCCTGCCGATATTGCCGACAGATTATGTAAAAAGCTGCTGACGCCTGTAAATACGGGGATTCTTTTCCCTGACCAGGTGGAGGCCGATACCAAAGAGAAGCTGGAGCAGTACCGGGCGGAGGCCGTTTACAGCGACGGGACCAAAGCTTTCAAGCGGGTAGACTGGGATTTATCCCAGGTGGATTTCGGGAAAAAGGGAGTTTACAAGATTCAGGGAAAGGTCCGTCGGGAGCACTTTGCCTTTCCGGTGGCGTATAACCGCGCGGACCCCTGTATCGGCAGATGGAACGGAAAGTATTATTTTATTGCCACGAATGACGCAGATAACAATCACACTCTTTATGTCAGGGAGGCGGACACGATCCCTGAGCTTGCGGAGGCCGAAGAGCATCTGATTTTGGACAGCAGTACCCATCCGGGAATCGGCGGCTTACTGTGGGCGCCGGAGTTTCATGAGATTAACGGCAGGCTTTTTATTTTCCATGCGGCGACCCCCGGGGAATTTTTCTGGGAGGAAAGTCATGTGATGGAGCTTCGGGCAGGAGGCAATCCCGCCTGCAGAGCGGACTGGTCGGCACCCAGGCGGGTGGTGAAGGCGGACGGCAGCAATATCTGTGAGGCCGGGAAGGAGATTACTCTGGACATGACCTGTTTTGAGTGGCAGGGAGAGTGGTATGCGGTTTGGTCTCAAAGACAGTTCCTGCCCAAGGATCTGGGAGCATGGCTCTATATTGCAAAGCTGGACCCGGAGAGCCCCTGGCGGCTTCTCACGGAGCCGGTGGTTTTGTCCAAGCCGGAGTACGGCTGGGCCAACAATCATACCTTCGTGGATGAGGGCCCCTTTGCCCTGCCCGGGGAGGATAAGCTGTATCTGACCTTTTCCAGCGCGGCGGTGGATGCTTCCTATGTGGTGGGGCTGTTGTCGATCAGGAAGGATGCGGATCTGCTGGAGCCGAAAAACTGGAAGAAAAACAATTACCCCATCCTGACCTCCAGAAGTGTGGAGGGAGAGTTCGGCACGGGCCATAACGCTTATGTAACAGACGAGGACGGGAACGTGTGGAATACCTATCACGCAAGACCGGGAGTGGACGGTGTGCGCAGCAGCGGAATCAGAAGAGTTCATTTTGATATTGACGGAGAGCCGGTGCTGGACCTGACGGAGGAGAACGACGTCAGGGAAGAATACCGCGTGATCAGGACCAGTCTGGTAATAAAATAGGCTGCTGCGGAGCGGCTGAAAAAACAGAGCAAAATGTGAGAAGAAATAAAAGGCTTTGTATGATAATGTATTCGCAACAAAATACAAATGGCGGAGGGGTACATTTTGAGAGACAGAAAAGAGGCAAGAAAAAAAGCGCATGAGCTGGTCAGCCGCATGACCCTGGAGGAAAAAGCTTCCCAGTTAAGGTATGACGCGCCTGCAATTCCAAGGCTTGATATACCTGCCTACAACTGGTGGAACGAGGGACTGCACGGTGTGGCAAGAGCCGGGGTAGCCACCAGCTTTCCGCAGGCCATCGGTATGGCGGCTTCCTTTGACCGGGACCTGCTGGAAAAGGCCGGCAGAATCGTGGCCGTGGAAGGCCGGGCCAAATATAATTCCAGCAGCAGTCAGGGAGACCGGGATATTTATAAGGGACTTACCTTTTGGTCTCCTAACGTAAATATTTTCAGAGATCCCAGATGGGGCCGCGGACACGAGACCTACGGGGAGGATCCTTATCTTTCCGGCGAACTGGGAAAGGCTTTTGTAAACGGGCTGCAGGGAGACGGAGAGTATCTGACGGCGGCCGCCTGTGCCAAACATTTTGCGGTGCATTCCGGACCGGAAGCCCTGCGGCATGAATTTGATGCAAAAGTATCAAAGAAAGATTTGCGAGAGACCTATCTTCCCGCGTTCGAGAAGCTGGTGAAGGAAGCAGAGGTCGAGGCGGTGATGGGGGCCTATAACAGGACCAATGGAGAACCCTGCTGCGGAAGCAAGACGCTGATGCAGGATATATTGAGGGATGAATGGGGATTTCAGGGGCATTATGTGTCCGACTGCTGGGCCATCCGGGATTTCCATACTCATCATATGGTGACGGATACTGCGGAGGAATCTGCAGCCCTGGCATTAAAGACAGGCTGTGACGTCAACTGTGGCAATACCTATCTGCATTTAATGAAAGCGTATCAGGAAGGACTGGTTACGGAGGAGGAGATTACCCTGGCAGCGGAGCGGCTCTTTACCACCAGGTTCCTGCTGGGACTCTTTGAAGAGACGGAGTATGACGGGATCGGATTTGACAGGCTGGAATGCGCGGAGCATTTGCAGGCGGCAGACCTGGCCACCGCGGAGAGCGTGGTATTGTTAAAAAATAACGGTATTCTGCCCCTGAAGCGGGAGAGCTTAAAGGCAATCGGTGTGATTGGCCCCAATGCCAACAGCAGGGCGGCCCTTGTGGGAAATTACCATGGCACTTCTTCCAGATACATTACGGTACTGGAGGGAATTCAGGATCTGGCGGGAGAGAACACCAGGATTTATTATTCCGAAGGGTGTCATTTATACCAGGAAAAGGTGGAAGGCCTGGCATGGAGGCAGGATCGGATCAGCGAGGCCGTGAACGTGGCTGAAAACAGTGATGTAGTGATCCTCTGTCTGGGACTTGACGAGACGCTGGAGGGCGAGGAAGGGGATACGGGAAACAGCTATGCTTCCGGCGATAAAGTGGATCTGCTTCTGCCCCAGTCTCAGCGTGAGCTGGCCGAGGCGGTAGTCGCTGTGGGGAAACCGGTGATTATGCTCAACATGACCGGCAGTGCCATGGACCTGCGGTATATGCAGGAACACGCGGACGCGGTGGTGCAGGTATGGTATCCGGGCGCCAGAGGAGGAAGGACGGTGGCAAAGATTCTGTTCGGAGAAATTTCGCCTTCCGGTAAGCTGCCGATAACCTTCTATAACAGTACGGAAGAGCTGCCTGATTTTGAGGATTATTCCATGAAGGGCAGGACTTACCGTTATTTTGAGGGGAAGCCCCTGTATCCCTTCGGCTATGGTCTTACCTACGGTAATGTGTGCGTAGAACAGGTGAGCTGCTGCGGCCGGACATTCCACGGAGAAGACGGCAATGAGGCGGAGTGGGACAAATCAGATAAATTGACTGTTGCAGTCAAACTGAAAAATGCAGGTTCGACGGATACCGGTGAGGTAGTTCAGGTATATATTAAGGATCTGGATTCACCTCATGCACCGGCACATCCGAAGCTTTGCGCCTTTTCCAGGATATTTTTAACCGCGTCGGAAAGCGGAGAGGTAAGTCTGGAGCTGGATAAGGACGCCTTCACCGTGGTAAATGAAGAGGGGGAAAAGGCGGAAGAAGGGCATCATTTCCTGGTGAGTGTGGGCCTTGGACAGCCTGATGAGCGGACCAGGGAGCTGACGGGAAAGAGCAGTATTGTCTTTACCATCATAAAAAAGTAAATTCTTAGTTGGGAAAAGGGCCGAAAACACGCGAAGCCGCAGCAGCGGTACGTGTTTTCGGCCTTTTGAAAGTATGGACGATTGGACATAAATGAGGTAAGATAGAGACAGCTGCAGAATGGAGGTAGGGAGGATTTTAAGCATGGACTGTCTGAAACTGTTTGACGCAAAAACCGCGGAGTGGTTCCGAGAGACGCTTGGGGAACCCACACCCGTGCAGGAAGCGGCATGGCCGGCCATTGCGGCGGGAGGACATGTACTGGTGTCCGCTCCCACGGGTACGGGTAAAACCCTCTCTGCCTTTCTGGTTTTTTTGGACAGGCTTAAAGTTAAGGCAGTGGCGGGAGAATTGAAGGAAGAGCTTCAGCTGATCTATGTCTCTCCCCTAAAATCTCTGGCTTCGGACATTCGGGAAAATCTGCGGAAGCCCCTGACAGGTATCGGCGGAGAAGAACTGGTGACAGTAGCGGTCCGTACCGGGGATACCACGAGCCGGGAGAGGCAGCAGATGATAAAAAGACCGCCCCATATTCTGATTATTACCCCGGAATCTCTCTATTTGATGCTCACCGGGAAAAACGGACAAAATGTCCTTGCCACTGCGCAAACGGTGATTGTGGATGAGCTCCACGCCTTGATCGACACCAAGCGGGGAGCCCATTTGATGCTGTCCCTGGCCAGGCTGGATCAATTGTGCGGCAGGTCGCTGCAGCGGGTGGGGCTGTCCGCTACCCTTGCTCCGCTGTCTCGGGCAGCCCGCTATCTGGCGCCGGAGACGGTGACGGTGGCGGCTCCGGCGATGGAAAAAAAGATGCGTCTGCTTACCTTAAGCCCCTATGTTGACGGCAGTAAGCCCAAAAGGGATCCTGTGTGGCAGGAGCTTTCCGGGCTGGTCTACCGGTACTGTCAGGGGAACAGGAGCGTAGTGGCCTTTGTGGAGGGCAGAAGGTACGCGGAAAAGCTGGCATATTATGTAAATCAGCTGGGGGGAGAGGGATTTGCCAGGGTTCATCACGGAAGCCTCTCCAAGGAACAGCGGCAGGAGGTGGAGCAGTCCCTGCGGGAAGGAAAGCTGAGGCTGCTTTGTGCCACATCATCCATGGAGCTGGGGATCGACGTGGGGGAGATTGACCAGGTATTGCAGGTGGGCTGTCCCCGCAGCATCTCCGGCACCATGCAGAGGCTGGGCCGGGCAGGGCACAATCCTTCCCGCACCAGCGTTATGTATCTGTTCCCAAGAACGGCGGCGGAGTGTGTCCAGTGCGGTATGACGGCCAGACTGGCCCGGGAAGGGCGTGTGGAGAAGATCAATCCTCCGGAAGGCTGCCTGGACGTGCTGGCTCAGCACCTGGTATCCATGGCGGCGTTTAAAAGCTATGATTTGGAAGAGGTCATGGAAATCCTGCCCAGAGCATGGCCTTTCCGCCATGTGACAAAGGAGGATGTGAAGTCTCTGCTTTGTATGCTGGCAGGAGATTATGAACACAGCAGGGATATTCCGGTCCGTCCCAGAGTCCTTTATGACAGGATTCATGAAAGGGTGGAGGGAGACGGTTACAGCAGGATGCTGGCCGTCTCCGGAGGCGGCACCATTCCCGACAAGGGTCTTTATGCGGTGAGGACGGAGGAGGGCGTAAAGGTGGGGGAGGCGGATGAAGAGTTCGTTTATGAAACCCGACTGGGGGACCGCTTTCTTCTGGGGGCCTTCGGCTGGAAGGTGACCAAGATCGGCAGGGATACGGTAACGGTGACCCAAACTTCAGCCGAGGGAGCCAGGATTCCCTTCTGGAAGGGGGAGTTAAAAGGCAGGAGTCCGGAGACGGGTACTCTTTTCGGACAAATTTTTCATGAGCTGCAGGAGGCTTCGGAACATGGGAGGCTGGAAGAGGCCCTGGAAGAGCTTGGACTGGATGAGGCGGCGTCCCGGCTGGGAGCAGGGTACCTGCGCAGACAGATGGAGGCCACGGGGGGCCTGCCGGATCATAAAACTATTATTGCAGAGCATTTCAGGGATCAGTCAGGAAACAGTCAGCTGATGATTCATTCCGTCTTTGGCCGGCGGGTCAACGGCCCGCTGGCGCTGCTGGCCGCCAGGGCGGCAGGAGAAGAAATGGAGCAGGAGGTAGACAGTGTGGACGAAGAGGACGGTTTCCTGATCTATTCTTACGGAGACAAGCCTCTGCCGGAAAGACTGCTGGAGCGGCTGGACCCGGAGGCGGCCCTGCCGGTACTGTCCGCCATGCTTCCCGAAACGCCTCTCTTTAACATGGCTTTTCGCTATAACTGCGGCCGAGCGCTGATGATGGGGGTGAAAGGAAACGGAAGGCATCCCTTGTGGATGCAGCGGCTTAGAAGCTCTGAGATGTTAAGCCGGGTGGTGAGCGAGCCGGATCATCCTCTGATCCGGGAGACCAGGCAGGAATGTATGAAGCAGCTTTGGGATGTGGAGGGAGTCCGGGACCTGCTTCGCCAGATCCGTTCGGGGGAGATTCTGGTGCGGGAGGTTTATACGGAAACGCCTTCTCCCATGTCACTGCCCCTGCAGTGGAGCCAGGAGGCGGCTGTCATGTATGACTATGCCCCTACGCCCCGGGCGATTCACCGGGCGGTGGAGGATGCCCTGAAAGGAAAGTATGCGCTGAATGCAGAGCGGAGCCTTCTGCCGCCGGGCGAGGCGGAGCTTTTTCAGGTACAGGCCAGGGAAAAGCTGCCGGGGGATAAGAAACAGCTGCATTCTCTTTTAATGACCGAGGGGGACCTGGCTGCCGGAGAATTGGAGATTCCGGTGGAATGGCTGGAAGAGCTGGCGCAGGAAGGGCGGGCCCTTTACCTGGAACAGGGACTGTGGATTGCCGCCGAGCAGCGGGAGGAATATGAGGCAATGCTTGGAGCGTGCGGCGAAGAGGCCTGGGCGGAAAGGGCTGTGCCTGTCATCCGCAGGATGCTGCGTTACCGGGGAGGCGCTACTGCCAGGGAGACAGCCTGCCGTTACGGACTTGAAGAGGAAGCGGTCCGCCGGGTGCTGGAAGAGCTGTGCCGCAGGGAAGAAGCCGTAAAACAGGAAAAGGCCAAACTGTTGGAAGAGGCGGCAGAGTCGGAAAAAGCGGACGAGCCCCGATACTACCATGCCGAATTATACAAGCGGGCCCGGACCAGGACCCTGAAAAACCGCAGGGAAGAAATTGCCACCTGTCCGCCCAGTGCTTATGCGGCGCTTATTTTTTCACGGATCAGGCGGGCGGCGTCCCCGGAGGAATGCGTAAAAATGGCCGCGGTGTCCTTTGCCGGGATGGAGCTGCCGGCAGGCGTATGGGAAGAGATTTTGCTGCCGGCCAGGGTGAAAAATTACAGAGAAGCGCTTTTGGACGGATTTTTAGCCCGGGGAGAATATTTCTGGCAGATGAGCGAGGGCGGGAAACTGAAAATTTTCCCCGGAGAGCAGATTGACTGGGACTGTGAACCGCAGGTGCCCTGGGATTTTTTGACGGATCAGGAAAGAATAGTGGCGGAAGCGCTTTTAAAGCGGGGAGCCAGTTTTGCCCAGGCGTTAAGCGGTGTGCTTTCAGGAGAATCCCCCTTGGATACGCTGCTTCTGCTGATGGAAAAGGGAGTGGTAAGGGCGGACAGTTTTGTGCCGGTTCGTCAGTGGATGAACCGGGAGAAAATAAGCAGGGCCCCGGCCAGGCAGCGAGTGGGTGCCAGAGTAAAGGCGCTGCAGGCAGGACGCTGGGATTTGGTGCGTCCTCTGCGCCCGTGGTCTTTGCAGGAGCAGATGGATGTCTGTTTTGACAGGTATTTTATTCTCTGCCGGGAGACGGCAGCAGCCTGTGGACTGTCCTGGCAGGAGGCGCTTGCGCTCCTGCGGGTGCAGGAATATACGGGACAGGTAAGGCGGGGATATTTTGTAAGAGGTCTCTCGGGGGCCCAGTTTATCCGCAGCCGGGATTTTGAGAGTGTGACGGCTGCCCTTCGGCGCCCTGCCGGAGAAATACTTTGGCTGAATGCGGCGGACCCGGGTCAGCTTTATGGCAAGGTGATTGCCCATGAGCCGGGCCGGGCGTTCGTCAATGTGCCGGGAACGGCAGTATGCTTTTGGGGTGGTGAGCCTGTGGCGCTGTTTGAGCGGCAGGGCAAAACCTTGAGGATATTTAACTCTCAGGATCTTGATGCGAACGGGACGGAAGAAATGATAAAATTATTTGTCCGGGATTTTAAGGATCGCAGAATCTTTACGGGCAAAAAACGGATTGTGGTGAAAGAATATCCGCCCGAAGCAGAGGCGGCCTTGGAAAAGAGCGGTTTTATTCGGGAAATGCAGGATTATGTCTTATATTACTAAACTCCCATGCAACCGACTGCACCATCATGAGTCAAATACCCCGCAACAAGCTGACGGGGCATCAAACTTGATTCGCAGTAGAACTGCGGGGTATTCGACCCTCACGGCATTCGTCAAATGTGCATGCAAGCATGCCCACTTGACTCATTGCTCAGCGAGCAATGTTTGCTCGCGGGAATAAAAGTCTGAGAGTTTAGTTGATGCACACAAACCGTAAAGGGATGGATCTTTTACAGCAAAAGACGGGAAGAGCAGAAAAACGGCGGAAAACATTAAGGCAAGAGTATAGAGCAGGAAGAGTAGAGCGGAAAGAGGGTGAGGGCATGGAAAAGGGGGCAATGGACAAAGATTTTCGGCAGGCGTTGTCCGATTTTTCTTTTGAGGCGGCATGCGGAGGGGCCATTCGCCATCTGACGGACCTGGGGTTTACGGTAAAGCAGATGGAAGAGCGGCTGGATTTCCCGGTGTCCGCTGAAAGGATCAGAGAGGCAGTGTGGAAGCATCTGGCGGATACGGGGGTGGTCTGCCTGGAGGACCCGCGCCCATTGTCCTCCGCGGCAGATTGTGCGGCGGCTCTCGGCGCGCCGGGAGGCATGAGGATAAATTATGTCCGGGAATATGACAGCTACGGCAGAGCCAGCTTTCGGCGTGTGGCGGAGGCGGATAACCGGCGTGTGGCAGGGGGAGTTTATCTGGTCTGTGAGTTTGGAAGCCTGCGAGATAAAGATCCCGAGAAATACAGGCAGATACTTGCCCTGTTGGATACAAGGCAGGCGGAGTACATAGCGGGGCTGCCCTGGCCCCGGGGCAAGGTCTGGCACAGGGCGGATGAGCGTATGCTGGAGATATTTAAGCGTATTCGGGAGGCGGGACTGGAGCAGGGAGTATGCAGCCTGCAATGAATGGAAGCGGAAAACTGTTTACAAAATCAGATTGACAGCTTGAACTTGACTGTGTACAATTATCTTAAGAAAAATCTATGTGAAATCAAACGTCCTGTTCGGGACATGACCGGCCTGTCCGGCTTCGGCGAATCAGCCATATTTCACAAGGAAAAATGAAAATGGCCGGAGCGTTTTCGCCCGCCGGGAAGGATAAGGGGATGGTATGCCCAAAAGGACAAAAGATTATGATGATGTTTTTAAGACCCTGAAGATGAAGCACAAGAGGTTATTTATTTCAGTCATTAATGACGCCTTCGGGAAGCACTACCCGCCGGGGGCAAAAGTAGATGTGCTGCCTTCGGAGGGGTATTTGTCGGATGGCGAGACTGCCGCAGGGGACAGGAAAATTGAGGAATTGATTTCCGATTTTCTGATCCGGATTGAAGGGGAGGCATATCTTCTGGAGTGTCAGAGCTATGACGACGATTCCATGGCGATCCGGATTTCGGAGTATACGTTTCTGGCTGCAAGGCAGCTTGCGGTCTGGGATATTGGTCATGCGGTTATTCCCATGCCGGGTTTTCTGGTCATTTATATCAAAGGAACAGCCAGAACGCCGAAAAAGACCACAGTCTCCTTTGTGTTTCCGGACGGACAAACAGTGGATTATGAGTCGAATAATGTTATTCTGGCAGAGCTTACGAAAGAGGAAATCATCGAGAAACGTCTGTTTGCGTATATACCATTTTATATTGCCAGATATGAGAAGGAGATTGCCTCCGAGAGCGGTATCGGGCATGTGGAAAGGGATATGGAGTACCTTAAGCAGGAAATGCTTCGTCTGCATGAGGCCGGTGAGTTGTCGGATTATGAGCTGCTGGACCTTTGTGGATTTGTAAATACAATTATTACACATATTGCGGACGGAAATAAGAATGAAGAAAGGCTGGTGCAGGTTATGGGCGGAACGGTTATGGAAACAGAGTCTGAGAGACTGCTGCGTGAGGGAATGGAGCAGGGACTCAGCCGGGGAATACAGCAAGGAATGGATCAGGGGCAGAACCGCATATTGACATTATATAATATTCTGCTGTCCGAAAATCGGATGGAAGATATGAGGCGTGCTACCGAGGATGCTGATTATCGAAACCGGTTGTTTGAAGAACTTGACATTCCGGATCCGTCTGCGGCGCTTTTACAATGAGTGTCAGCAAAGGATTGCTCTTTTGTCTGTTTCGGCGTATAATATAGGTTAACCAGGAGGACTTTTTAAGGCTGTAAGCATATTTTAAAGCAGAACTGGAGGTGAAGGTATGGGAATTGGCAGTGTGAAAGCGCCGGAAGGCGCGGCGGTCAGGCAGAGCAGGGTGGCCGTACAAAACGCAGCGGCCAGGCAGAGTACGGGAGCCAGTGAGCCGGATGTTGTCAGCAAAAATATCCAGGATGAAATTTCCGAAGTGCAGAGGCAGAAGCAGGGGCTTTCCTCAAAACAGGAAATGTCTGCCGAAGAGCGCTCCAAAGCAAAGCAGGAGCTTCAGCATGAATTAAGCAGTCTAAACACGCGCTTAAGGCAGCGCCAGGCTAAGATCAGCAGGGAACAGAAGAAAGAGGCACGTCTGGAAGAAATGTCTGCTCCGGATGCAGACAGGAGGAAGGACCGGGCCGAAACAGAAGAGGCCGGGAGGGCTGCACTTGAAAAAGCCGGGCCGGGCAGTGAGGCCGAGGAAAAGAATAACGAGGATAAAAGCACGGAGGTGAAAGGCGAGGAAGAAAAGGCAGGGAACCTCGGGGCGGCGGAAGGGAAAGCAGGGCAGGACAGGGAGGAAAAGCTCAATGATTTTGACATTCCTCAGGATAAAATGCAGACCATCGTGGCCGGCGGCTTTTCCAAAGAACAGGTGAACCGCCGGGATGCAGTCATTGCCAGAATGGAAGGAGGCATCGTGATCCTGAAGGGAGAAATCCGTCAGGATGAGATACGCGGTGATGATACGGAGAAAAAGAAGGCAGAGCTGAAAGTGCGCGAGACCAGGGTGCGGAATGCGGCAAAGGGGCTTCCGGCGGTAAGCGTTCCTTTTGAAAAGGCGGACGTAGCCTTGCGGAAGGCTGGCAGAGCAAAAGCGGAAGCCGATAACGGTTTAAAGACCGGCATCGTCAAACGAAGTCCGGACGGGGTCGTCGTAATAACCTGAGGGGCTGTTAAAGCGTAAACGTAAAAAGGGATACCTCCAAAACAGACAGGGTAAAAGATTTTAAGACTGTTTTGGAGGTGTTTTTATGAAATGGAGGCGGCTATGGACATACGGACATATCTCAATTTTTTGCATATAGCAGAGAAGCTGAAATGTAATACCAGGCATTCCTACACCTCTTCCGGACGCCGGGAGAGTGTGGCGGAGCACAGCTGGCGGCTGGCTCTGATGGCATATCTGATCAGGGATGAATTTCCGGGCGTCAATATGGATAAGGTCATTTGTATGTGTCTGTTTCATGACATGGGGGAAGCCGTTACCGGAGACATTCCCTGTTTTGAAAAGACGGACCGGGACGAGGCGATAGAGGATAATGCGGTGAAAAGGCTGCTGGCGGAGCTGCCCGGGTCCTGCAGACAGGAGACAGAGCAGCTGTTTGCGGAAATGGGAGAACTGCAGACGAAAGAGGCAAGGCTGTATAAGGCGCTGGACAAGCTGGAGGCCTTGATACAGCACAATGAGGCGGATATTTCCACCTGGATTCCCTTGGAATATGATCTGCAGATGACCTATGGGACGAAGGAGTGCGATTTTTCGGAATACCTTAAAAAATTGCGGGATGTGGTGAGGGAGGATTCCAGGGATAAGATAAAAGCGGCCTCCGGGAAGGAATAGAAATTGACTACGGATGAAAAAGCAGGAGCAAAATCCGGCAGCCGGAAGGTGAGGTGAATGAGGGAGGTTTTAAGGATGAGTGAAAGGACGACATGGATCAAAAAGACAGAAGCTTTTTTGCGGGAGACCTTTGATAACAGCCTTTGGCTGAAGGAATTTCCGCTGGATAAGAATTATCGGCTGGAGCATTCCTTCCGGGTGGCCAACGCGGCAAGGCTGATTGCCGAAGGTGAGGGGATGGATGTGGAGGGGCTGGTGATTGCCGGTCTGCTCCATGATATTTCCTACAGCGAAGACTGGGGAAGCCGGGAAGAATGGTGGAACCATGGCAGGCGTTCCGCGCAGATTGCAAGACCTTTTTTGGAGAGTCTGGGCATGGAAGCACCGCGCATTCAGGAGATCTGTTACGGAATTGCCATACATGTGGACGGGAAGGCGGATTTTCCCGGGGAAGCCACGGCTTTTGCCCGGAGTGTGAGCGAGGCGGATGATGTGGACCGCTATGATGTATACCGCATTTATGAAGGAATGCAGCACGACAGGTTCAGTGAGAAGAGCCTGGAGGAAAAGGAAAGCTGGCTTGCGGAAAAGCTGAAATGGGTGGAAACGCGGCTGGCAGACGAAGCGGCTACGAAAACGGCGGCCCGGCTGCTGGCAGAGCGGTTAAATTATCAAAAGGATTTTTATGGGAAACTGCAGGAGCAGCTGGGGAAGAGCAGGCTGAACTGATTACCCAAAATGTCAAGTATTTTGAGTTCATCTTTGCTATAATGACTTTACGGTACCGAATAAAGTGTGAGAAGAATTTCTAAGACACCAAGAGGGTGCAGGGCACACCGCTTTGGTGCGTCGTCTAAGAAATTCTACGGCGCAGGCATTTTTCAAACGCAGGCGGAAAGGTATGGTCATTGGAATGCAGAATATTGAACTGTTGATGGCGTCGCTGGAATATATTGAAGGTCATCTGCAGGATGACATTAAAACAGAGGAAGTGGCGGCGGCATGCTTTTGCTCAAAATCCACTCTGGAAAAAATGTTTCGGTGTGTGAACAATATTTCCGTCCATGATTATATTGTACGGCGGAGAATGATGCTGGCGGCCAGGGAGCTGTCAGACGGGAAAAATACGCCTATATTGGCAGTAGCTCTGAAATACGGCTACAGCACACACGAATCTTTTGCACGTGCATTTGAACAGATCTGGAACTGTAAACCCTCAGAATTTCGCAGAGCGAAATACACTGAGCTGTTTCCGAGGTTTATTGCACCTCCGGAGAATGGAGACGAGTATATGATGCAGAGAAGACATGTGGACATCAGCGAATTGTATGATTTGTTTCAGGAGAGGAAGAACTGCCTGTTTATATGCAGTGACATCAAGTATATGACGCGGATCAACGACATATCCAGGAAGGCGGGAGATCTGGCAATCTTAGAGCAGATGCGCCGGCTGACTGCGGTGTCCGGGGAAAAGGACGTTGTTTTCCGCATTGGCGGGGACGAATTTTGTATTTTGACTGCCAGCAGCGACAGGGCTTATGCGGAGCAGGTGGCGGAGAAGATCAAGGCCATGAACGGAAAAACCTTTGAATACGAGGGGACACAGGTTCCGCTCTCCCTTTATGCGGCAGTGGCGGACGTGCAGAGCGGCGCACATTACGAGGAGCTGTATGCAGGACTGCACAACGCGATTAAGGAATGCAAGCCCTTTCAGGAAGAAGCGTAAACTGCAGTAAAGCAAAACGGCTGTAAAGCGTAAACCGGCAGTAAAACGTCAGCGGCAGTAAAGCCCAAACAGCAGGAAAACAAAATCGGAAAAATGTGGCAGATAAGCCTGTAAGGGGGTTAAGTTTTCCCGGATTTTCTCCGAAATATATGGCAGAGAGCGGAAGTCTCGAAGTAAACGGATTTACCGGCGTTTCTTAAAACACTGAAAATGCTATGGAGGGCAGAAAAATGGAGAAGATTGGAAGCTACGGCGCTTATCAGAGCAGCATCTACGAGAAGAACAGGACTGCGGCAAACACCGCCAGAACGGCAGAGACGAAAAATACGGCGGCCGCAAAAACAGACAATAAGGTAGAATTGAGCAGCGGCGCGAAAAAGCTGTTGAAGGAGCTGCATAATACTTATGGCAATACGGATTTCATGGTTGCCAATTACGAAACCGAGGAAGAGGCTGCGGCGTACCTTGCCAGGGGAACCGGTGATTACAGCGTTCTGCTGACTCCCGAAGAGCTGGAAAAAATGGCGGCAGATGAGGATTACAAAAAGAAGAACCTCAAGACTCTGGATGACGCGGTTGCAAAGCTGGATGATATGAAGAACCAGTTAGGCGACAAGGGAGAGGATGTCAAGCGTGTGGGCCTGACAATCGGGGACGACGGAAAGGTTTCTTATTTTGCGGAGCTGGAGAAGAGCAGCGAAAAACAGCGGGAGCGTATTGAAAAGCAGCGTGCCGCAAAGAAAGAAGAGGCGGCAAAGGCAGAGAAGGAGAAGGCCCAGGAGCGGCTTACGGACGGAAGCTTTATGAAAGAAGGTGTAAAGCGTACCACGTTATTTGCCGATTCCGTGAAGGAGCTGAAGGATAAAATTTCCCAGGTGGACTGGAATGCCATCAGGGAGGACGGAACCGGTACAACAGGCAACCGTTTTGATTTTACGGTGTAATCGTTAGATGTAGAGTTTTATGAGCTAAGGACATAGGCAAATCAGGAAACAGGCGGCATAATGCACAACATGCTGCCTGTTTTGTATGCACAGTTTTCACAAATTTTTGCGACAATCTAAAATTGACTGACATTTTGGGGATTAATCTGTTAAAATAAGGATATAACTTTAGTACAGGCAAATATCGGGAAAGGAGGCGTCCTGTGTTTGAGGTAGGCGAATATGTGGTATGCGGAAGCAAAGGGGTTTGTGTGGTGGAAAAAATTACCACATTAGACATTGCGGGTGTAGATAAAGAGCGGAAATATTACATTTTGAAACCCAAGTATCAGAAGGGAAGCACGGTGTATGTGCCGGTGGATTCACCAAAAGATTCCCTGCGGCCCGTGATCGGACGGGAAGAGGCTCAGAGGCTGGTAGATGGGATTCCGGATGTTCCTCTGCTTATCATTACGAGCGAAAAATTATCGGAGCAGATTTATAAGGAATGTTTAAGAAGCGGAAGCTGTAAGGAGTGGGCCAGGATTATCAGGACCATCTGGCTGCGAAAGCAGGAGCGGCAGCAGGCCGGCCGGAAGGTTACCGCGGTGGACGCCAGATATTTCCAGATGGCCGAGGACAGCCTGTACGGCGAGCTGGCGGTGGCGCTTAACCTAAGCCGGGACGAGGTGGAGGACTATATCGCAAAAAAGGCTTTACATTCCGAAAAAAAAGTACTATGATGGAATATCATAAGTTCCATGCAATCAGATCAATGATATAAAAAATATAATAAAAAATTATATAAAGAAAAGCGATGAAGAGAACAGTAAGATGCAGGAAGGCAGCAGAGAAGGCCGCCCGCCTTTAAATTCAAGGCGGTGCTGAGAGCGGCTTGGCGGGAGAGCATCAAAAGACCATCTCAGAGCGGCCCCAATACGGCACGGAGGCTCCCGTTACGAGCAAATGAAGGTGGCAGGGCGCTTGGGGAATGTTTTTGATTAAAAAGCTGTATTTCGGAAGCGTTTTGCAACAAGGGTGGAACCGCGTTCGTGATAAGATACGTCCCTTGCAATAGAAATATTGCAGGGGACTTTTGACGTATACTCATTGGGCATATTGCCCAGGTGCGATTTTGAAAGGAGGCTCACAATATGAGTACAAGGATGAAGGAAAAATGGACAGTGCTGCAGGAAAAGTGGTTTGAGGGTGACGTGACCCTGCCGAAGGGAACATTATGGCTGGCGTGTACCGTATGCCTGCTGGCAGGTATCGTGTACGGGCTTAAGAAAGCTCCCTGGACCCATGGAGTGACAATTGGCAGCAATAACGGCAATAACAGCGGTAATTATGGCGGCAGCGGCAGTACTGCAGCCGATGAGGAAGAGAACGGAGAAGGGGAGGAAGCTTAAGATGAAGATTACATTGAAGGACGGCTCCGCAAAGGAGTATGCGGAGGCCAAAAGCGTTTACGATATTGCCCTTGACATCAGCGAGGGCCTGGCAAGAGCGGCCTGCTGCGCTTTAGTGGACGGAAAAGCAGTGGATTTGCGGACGGTGGTGGATCGGGATTGCGAGCTGCAGATCTGCACTGCAGCCGATGAGGAAGGTCTGGCAGCCCTGCGGCATACCGCCTCCCATGTGCTGGCGGAGGCGGTGAAGAATCTGTTTCCCGACGCAAAGTTGACCATTGGTCCCAGCATTGATACGGGTTTTTACTATGACTTTGATCATGCGCCTTTTTCCAGAGAGGATCTGGATGCCCTGGAGGCGGAGATGAAAAAGATTATCAAGCAGGGGGCCAGGCTGGAGAAGTTTACCCTGCCCAGGGAGGAAGCAATCCGGCTGATGGAGGAAAAAGGAGAGCCCTATAAGGTGGAGCTGATCCGGGATCTGCCGGAGGATGAGGAAATCTCTTTCTATCGCCAGGGAGACTTTGTGGATCTTTGCGCAGGTCCTCATCTTATGAATACAAAGGGTGTCAAGGCGTTCAAGCTGACTTCTTCCTCCATGTCTTACTGGCGGGGAGACTCAAATAAGGCCAGGCTTCAGCGTATTTACGGAACTGCTTTTTCCAAAAAGGAGGAGCTGGAGGAATATCTTGCGTACTGGGAGAATGTGAAAAACAGGGATCACAATAAGCTGGGCCGGGAAATGGAGCTGTTTACCACGGTGGATGTGATCGGGCAGGGGCTGCCGCTGCTGATGCCGAAAGGAGCAAAGATTATCCAGACCCTGCAGCGATGGATCGAGGATCTGGAGGACAATGAGTGGGGTTATATGCGCACCAAGACGCCGCTGATGGCAAAAAGCGATCTGTATAAAATTTCCGGTCATTGGGATCATTATAAAGAAGGAATGTTTGTCTTCGGGGATGAGGAAAAGGATAAAGAGGTATATGCGCTCCGGCCCATGACCTGCCCTTTTCAGTATTATGTCTATAAGGCAAGCCAGAAATCCTACAGGGATCTGCCCTGCCGCTACAGCGAGACCTCCACGCTGTTCCGCAACGAGGACTCCGGAGAGATGCACGGTTTGACGAGAGTACGCCAGTTTACCATTTCCGAGGGGCACCTGATCGTAAGGCCGGATCAGATGGTGGAGGAATTCAAAAACTGTCTTGCCCTGGCGAAGTACTGCCTGGAGACGCTGGGAGTCAATGAGGATGTGACTTACCATTTGTCAAAATGGGATCCTGAAAACAGGGAAAAATATATCGGCGAACCGGAGGTTTGGGAAGAGACCCAGGATCATATCAGACGGATTCTGCAGGAGCTGGAAATTCCTTTTAAAGAGGATGTGGGCGAGGCGGCTTTCTATGGTCCTAAGGTGGACATTAACGCAAAGAATGTCTACGGCAAGGAGGACACCATGATTACCGTTCAGTGGGATGCTCTGCTGGCGGAGCAGTTTGACATGTACTTTATTGATCAAAACGGAGATAAGGTACGTCCCTATATCATTCACAGAACCTCCATGGGCTGCTATGAGAGAACCCTGGCCTGGCTGACGGAGAAATATGAGGGCAAGTTCCCCACCTGGCTTTGCCCGGAGCAGGTCCGTATTCTGCCTATCTCCGAAAAGTTTTCCGATTATGCGGGGAAAGTGGCGGCAGACTTAAAAAAGAACGGTGTGCTTGTGACAGTGGATGAGCGCTCGGAAAAGATCGGTTACAAGATCAGAGAGGCCAGGCTGGATAAGATTCCTTACATGCTGGTGGTCGGTCAAAAAGAAGAGGAAGAGGGGGTTGTGTCCGTGAGAAGCCGCTTCTTGGGAGACGAGGGACAAAAATCCTTACAAGACTTTACGGAGCAGATCTGCGAAGAAATCCGCAGCAAAAGAATTCGCAGGGAGACGGTGCAGGAAGAGAATAAATAATGAAATAAGCCGTATATTTCTTCCGCAAATGTAAATACTTTTTTTAGTGTCCGGCCGGTAAGGGTGTGCCCCAAAAGCCGTATGCCCTTAGAGTGACACATAAAAAACGTATGGGAAATGCGCTTAAAACGCGCATGAAAGGAGGAAATCATGGCGGATCTGAAATGTTCGGTGGAAAATTGTACCTACAATGATCAGCATCTGTGCAGCAAGGGAGATATTATGGTGGGCGGAAAACATGCCGACTGCTGCGACGGCACCTGCTGCGAAAGCTTTTCGGAGAAGCGGGAAGGGCGGGATTCCTTTAAGAACTCCACCTGCCATCCCACAAAGACGATCAGTATTGACTGTGAGGCAACGCGCTGTGTCTACAATTCCAATTATAAGTGTACCGCGGGACATGTGGACATCAAGGGATGCGGAGCCTGCGACTGTCGGGAAACGGCATGCGCAACCTTTGAAGAAAGGTAAAATGTGTCCTGAAAAATCAAACAAAAAGAGCCGGGCGTCCTGTTCTGATGGGCGCCCGGCTCTTGGTATTTTCGGATAAATGAGAATATGTCAAATATATGGTAGGATTATTCATTGCTTAATATCATGAAAACAGATATATTTAATTTATGAACCGGAATTTTTCCGGAAGCTGCCGGGAGTCATTCCCGTATGCTTTCTGAACTGCCGGCAGAAATGTTCCAGATTCTGGTATCCGCACTGCTCGCAGATTTCGACAATACTGTGATCCGTATAAATAAGCAGATCCTTGGCCTTACGGATCCGGCTCGCAATCACGTCATCCATGCAGGACAATCCAAACTTCTGCTTGTAGAGCAGGTGCAGATGTCCCGTACTCATATGCAGCTGATCGGCCATTTTAGCCACGTTCCAATCCAGTTGAGGGTCGTTTATGATCTGCCTGCGGAGCGTCAGAAGCTCGTGATCGTGAGGTATGGGTGCATGATGCTTTATATCGCTCTGAAGCTTTAAAAAGAGTATGTGCAAAAGCCGGGAAATGATCTGACCGCTTTCGCTGTCCGTCGAGTTGTAATCGGACGGCTTGTCACAGCCGGGCAGCATATCCGTGCCGGAACAGCGGGAAGAACGATAAATTTCCAGCCATTGGGCGGTTTCCCAGGTGAGCAGCTGAATCAGGCTGTGACAATATGCCGGATCCGATAAAGGAAACGGGCGGCCCGTAAAAGGAAAATTGCGGACGAAGGGCTCGTCGGATGCAAAGCGTATAAAGTCGTTTTCGTAAGCTTCCGCATCGGCGGCGTACCAGATTTTGTGATGAGGCGGATATAAAACAGCCTGGTGGGCGGGATATGCCACGATCTGATCATTCACCCGGAAACGTGCAGGGGTGCTGGTGATCAGCAAAAGATAGCAGTCGTAGCCTTCCGGAACCTCAAATACAAAATCGGCGGGATGCACTGCTGAATATCCTGCAAAATAAATGTGATTCATATTTAACCTCCATAATATCCTAATTATTTTATCAGAATTGTCAGAGTATTTCAACTGTTTGAGCTGGCATTCTGGTTTGTGTTTGCCTTACCGGTAGGAGTGTTGAAAAAATCGGCTTTTGGTCATGTTGACGGAGAAAAGCCGATTTTTTTGTGCAGAATTTATCTTTTACCTGCGGTTCGATAATTCAGCAAAAAAAAGTTGACAAAATTGTCGGGGGGGGTTATACTTAATTATGTCAATTTTTTAGAAACGGCTGCCCGGGATTTTTCGGGAAAATAAGCAGACATAAAAAAGGAGTCTGAAGTTATGAAAAACTCTGGTAAAAAAGTAATAACAGCAGTGGTGATTGTGGCGGCGGTAGTTTTAGTGGCTGTGCTCATGTCTCTGCGGGATGTGGAGGATTTTCACGACAAGTATGCCGGCGTGGATCTCAGCGTCGATGTGGAAGGCATGGAAAGGGAGGGTACCTATACGGGATACCTGAATGCTCACAAGGATGCGGCGTATTCTACTGTAAGTGTCGAGGTGGATCTCTTTGATTATGCGGCTTCCGGCGACGGACAGGTGGAGAAGCTTACCCAGTATGAGGGCGCAGACGAGGCCCTTTATACCGGAACCGGTTCCTATGTGAGCTGGGAGGTGGATATACCGGAAAGCGGCTATTATAATGTTTACATGGAGTACCTGATTCCTCAGTCCAGAGGCGTGGCTGCGGAAAGAGTCATTTACATAAACGGCGAGGTTCCCTTTGAGGATGCAAGGAATGTTTCCTTTACAAGAATCTGGACCGACGGCGGCGAGGTCAGAGTGGATAACCAGGGCAATCAGATCCGGCCCACTCAGGTTGAGGTATATGACTGGCAGCATTCTTATTTCAGGGATGACAGAGGCTATATCACGGAGCCGTATCTTTTTTATCTGGAGAAGGGCGTCAACGAAATCAGCCTGGAGGCTGAAAACGAGCCCATGGTTTTAAGAAAACTGGTAGTCAGCGAAGTTCAGCAGACACTTTCCTATGATGAATACATAAAGAATCAGCCGGAGATGAATTCCTCCGAGGCGGCCAAGAATTACGTGCAGTTGATCGAGGGTGAGGATTCCACTCTGCGTTCCGAATCTTCCCTGTATGCAAAATATGACAGGTCATCTCCTACGACCCAGCCCAACAGCGTGACGAAGACGGTACTCAATTATGTGGGCGGCGAGGCCTGGAGAAGCGCGGGACAGTGGATTGAATGGGAATTTGAGGTGCCCGAGGACGGCTATTATAACATTACCATTAAGGGTCGTCAGAATTACGCAAGAGGCAGCGTTTCCAACAGAATCGTATACATAGACGGCGAAATTCCCTTTTCGGAGCTGCAGGCTGTTTCCTTTGAGTACAGCAATGACTGGAGCTATAAGAAGCTGGCGGATGAAGACGGTGCGCCTTTCCAGTTTTACCTGACTGCAGGAAAGCATACCATCCGCCTGGAGGCAGCGCTGGGAGGACTGGGGCCCATATTGGAGAATCTGGAAGATTCCACCTTCCGCTTAAATCAGATTTACAGAAAGCTCCTCGTTTATACCGGAGCCACTCCCGATCAGTACCGGGATTATCAGATTGAAAAGAACTATCCCGAGATCATGGAAGCCATGGATTTGGAATCCAAGCGTCTCTTTAAGATCGTAGACGATATGGTGGCATACAGCGGACAGAAGGCCGATCAGATCGCAACGGCTCAGACCGTCGCGCAGCAGATGGAGCGCTTCTGCGAAAAGCCGAATAAGATTACAACGGAGTTTACTACCTTCAAAGACAATATCACGGCCGTAGGTACGGCAACCTTAAATATGAGCGAGACAAAGCTGGACATTGATTATCTGGTGGTCAGCGGTGTGGACGCAGAGGTGAAACAGAAAAAATCCAACGGCTTTATGCAGCTCTGGCATGAGCTGAAATCCTTTGCGGCATCCTTCGTGGTGGATTACAATGCCGTGGGTGACGTATATGAAGCAGGCGGCGAGGAAGAGGTGATCAAGGTCTGGATCCTTACCGGCAGAGACCAGGGTACCATTTTAAAGTCCATGGTAGACGAATCCTTTACGCCCAATACGGGCATTAAGGTGAATGTAGAGATCGTGGCGGCGGATGCACTGCTGAATGCGGTCATTGCCGGGAGAGGGCCGAACGTGGTGCTTTCCGTGGCGGCGGATCAGCCGGTCAATTATGCGCTTCGTAAAGCATCGGAGGATATTACTCAGTTTGAAGGCTGGGAAGAAGTGCTTTCTCATTATGCGCCAAGCTCTTATGAGCAGTATAAGCTGGACGGCGGGATTTATGGCCTACCGGAAACTCAGACCTTTAATGTCATGTTTTACCGAAAGGACGTTCTGGAAGAGCTGGGACTGGAGGTTCCGCAGACCTGGCAGGATTTAGAGGAAATGCTGCCGACGATTCAGGGCAACAACCTTTCGATCGGTCTTCCTACGGCTACCGGCTCCAGCGGTGCGGCAGCAGCTACTACGGCGATTGCTTCCAATGCGCCCGATCTGTCCATGTATTTTGCACTTCTTTTCCAGAACGGCGGTGATCTGTACAATACGCCGGGAACCAGGACCACGGTGGACACCGAGGCGGGTGTGCAGGCCTTTGACGATTATGTGAAATATTTTAACGATTACGGACTTCCGCAGATTTATGACTTTGTGAGCCGTTTCCGTTCCGGGGAGATGCCCATAGGCATTCAGGCATACTCCGTTTACAATACGTTGATGGTGTCTGCGCCCGAGATCAGAGGACTTTGGGACTTCACGCTGATTCCGGGAACGGAGTGTACGGATGAAAACGGAAATACCTACATAGACCGTTCCGATTTCATTACCGGAAGCGCAACCATGATGATTGCATCAGACAGTGAAAGTATTAAGCAGAAATCCTGGGAGTTCATGAAATGGTGGGCAGACGCGGATACACAGGTGCGTTTCGGACGTGAAATTGAGGCTTTGCTGGGGTCCTCCGCAAGATATAACACTGCGAACAAAGACGCTTTTGTACAGCTGTCCTGGAGCGCCGATGACATTGAGGTGTTAAGCGAGCAGTGGGAGCAGACGGTGGGGATCAGAGAGGTTCCCGGCGGTTATTACACGGGGCGTCACATTGCCAATGCTATCCGTAAGGTCTTAAACGAAAAGACCGACACCAGGAATACGATTATTGATTACTCCATCAAGATTAACGACGAGATCGACAAGAAGCGGACAGAATTCGGCATGCCGGTGGAAGAATAGGGGAGTGTGAGATGAAAGAATATTTTAAAAAGTATTTTATCCTGCGCAGGCACAATATGCAGGTGGCTTTGAAAAAAGCAAAGAGAAGTAAAATGTGTTACGCTTTTCTGGCGCCTTACGCTATTCTGTTTACCTTGTTTTTCATTGCGCCGGTAGTAATCTCCATTTTCTTCAGCTTTACCTATTATAATATTCTGGAGCCCCCCAGATTCATCGGACTACAGAATTATATCAGCCTGATACTGGAGGATGATATTTTCCTCCAGGCTATCAAAAATACATTTATGATCGCCATTATTACAGGCCCGCTGGGCTATATCATGTCCTTCCTGTTCGCGTGGCTGATCAACGAGCTGCCCAGGTGGGTGCGAAGCGTGGCGGTGGTCATATTTTACGCACCGTCCATTGCGGGTAACTGCTTCGTAATCTTTTCCGTGTTCTTCCGTGGAGATGCTTACGGGTATGTAAACTCCTTCCTGATGGAGCTGGGAATCATCGACGCTCCCGTGCTTTGGCTCATTAATCCGAAGTACATGCTGCCTGTCTGTATGTTGGTTATTTTGTGGATGAGTCTGGGCACCGGATTCCTTTCCTTTGTGGCAGGCCTTCAGGGTGTAGACAGATCCCAGTTTGAAGCCGGATACATGGATGGCATCAAGAACCGCTGGCAGGAGCTTTGGTACATAACACTTCCTAACATGAAGCCCATGCTGATGTTCGGCGCCATCATGGCGATCACTCAGGCCTTTGGTGTCTGTGATGTCACCATGGCACTGTGCGGATACCCCAGTACGGATTATGCAGCCAGAACCATTGTTACTCACCTGTTCGACTACGGCTTCACCAGATTCGAGATGGGTTATGCCTGTGCCATTGCAACGATTTTGTTCTTAATGATGTATCTTTGTAACAAAGCAATTCAAAGTCTGTTGAGAAGAGTAGGAACCTGATATGAGCAGAAAGAAAAAAGAAAAAGAAGTTGTCATCGAGAAGGCGTACCACAAAAAGTTAATCAAAAGGAGAAAACCCAACCGCTCCATTATCGGAGATGTGGCGCTGTATGTTTTCCTTGCGCTGGTGGCCTTTATAATGTTCTTTCCCATTATATTTGCGGTGTCGAATGCGTTAAAGCCGCTGGATGAGCTGTTCCGTTTCCCGCCTAAGATTCTGGCGCAGAATCCTACGCTGGATAACTTTTCAGACCTGTTCATTACCATGGGCAAGTCCTGGGTCACCTTCTCCAGATACCTGTTTAATACGGTATTTATTACGGTGGTAGGTACGGCGGGGCATCTGATTATTGCATCCATGGCGGCCTTTGTGCTGGCAAAATATGAGTTTCCCGGCGGTCAGGCGTTTTTCAAGCTGGTAACCATTGCCATGATGTTTACGGGATATGTTACGGCAATCCCCAACTATCTGATTATCAATAAGCTTGGCTGGGTAGACACCTATTGGGCTATTATCATTCCTGCCTTTGCTTCTCCCATGGGTCTGTTCCTGATGAAGCAGTTTATGGAAGGTCTGCCCATGTCGCTGATCGAGGCGGCGAAGATTGACGGAGCCAGCGAATGGAAAGTGTTCCGGGGAATTGTAATGCCGAATGTCAAGCCTGCCTGGATGACGCTGATTATCTTTTCCGTGCAGGGTCTCTGGAATAACAGGGCATCCACATTCATTTATTCCGAGGAAAAGAAAACCCTTGTATTTGCAATGCAGCAGATCCAGGGCGGCGGTATCGCCAGGACGGGGCAGGGCGCAGCCGTGATGGTCGTCCTCATGGCAGTACCTATTGCAATATTTATTTTCTCCGAGAGCCAGATTCTGGAAACGATGGCCAGTTCCGGTCTGAAAGATTAAATGGGAACGAGGTGGCATATGAAAAGGATGATAAAGAGAATCGGTGCGTTTGTGCTGGGCGCTGTGATTTTGGGAACCTCTTCCATGGCAGTCTGCGCGGCAGACAGCAACTATACCTACAATTATGACTGGTGGGGGGATGTACAGGGATCACCGGACTTTTATACGGTGGCCAATGTGTACACATCGGCGGACCTGGGATTGGATGTCAATCTGTCTGCTCCTCAGGGGTTGTTTGTGTCAGGCAGTTTAATGTATCTTTGCGATACGGGCAACAATCGTATTATCGAGTTGGAGAGGGTCTCAAGAAATGAAATTGAGGTCAGACGGATCATTGATGAATTCAAGGGAGACGTAGAGGTCAAGACCTTTTCTTCTCCTACGGATGTGGCGGTTTCCGCAGAAGGAGAGTTTTATATCGCGGACCGGGGGAATTCCCGTATCTTAAAGCTGGATAAGGATTTGAATTACCTGATGCAGTTTGATAAGCCGGTGGATTCCACACTGGATCCGGAGGCAGGCTTTCAGCCCAGCAAAATTGCTATTGATACGGCGGGACGTGTTTACTGCGTGGCCATCGGCATCAATAAGGGTCTGATAAAATACGAGAATAACGGCGAGTTTTCCGGTTTCGTGGGAGCAACTAAGGTTAGATTTAACTGGACGGATTATATCTGGAAAAAGCTGGCTACCCAGGCGCAGCGGGACAGGATGGAATCCTTTGTGCCTACGGAATACGACAATCTTTACATGGATGATGAGGGCTTTATCTTTGTGGTAGAGGGAGATCAGCAGGAAGAGCAGCTGAAGGAAAACACGGACTCCGCCGTGCGCAGGCTCAATCTTTTAGGCAATGATATTCTGGTGCGCAACGGTGAGTGGTATACCTACGGCGACCTGTACATGGGTTCAGGCGGCGGTTATGAGGGCCCGTCCAGCTTCAAGGATGTGACGGCCCTTGACAATGACGTATATATCTGCATGGATGAAAAAAGAGGGCGTTTGTTTGGTTATGACCAGCAGGGCAGATTGCTGTTTGCCTGCGGCGGAAACGGCAATATGGACGGGTATTTTAAAAAACCGGCCGCCCTGGATCATATGGGGTCTGACCTGATCGTGGTGGACTCTTTGGATTGCAGTCTGACGCTGTTTATTCCCACGGAGTTTGGCAGTCTGGTGTATCAGGCTATGGAACAGTTTGATGTCGGTGAATATGATGCTTCCGAGGCATCCTGGCGCGAAGCCATGAAATTAAACGGCAATTATGATCTGGCTTATATCGGTATCGGCCGGGCGCTGCTCAGCCAGGAAAGATATGAGGAAGCGCTGGATTATTTTGAGCTGAAATATGATGCGGATAACTATTCCAAGGCCTACAGGCAGTACCGGAAGGAATGGGTGGAGGATCATATCGGGATTATAATTGCGGTGATTCTGGCACTGTTTTTGATTCCCATGTCCATCGGTAAGGTAAAGGCTATTAAGCACGAGATCGACATTGCTGATATTTTCAGACGCTAGAAGAGGGAGGCAGGATATGGAGACTTCAATTAGAAAGAGCAAGTTTCAGAAGTATTTGGGATCATTGAAATTCGCGCTGTACTGTATTAGCCATCCCCTTGACGGTTTCTGGGATCTGACCCATGAGAAGAGAGGGACCTATGCGGCGGCTAACACGATTTTAGCCCTGACGCTGCTTGCCAGGGTAATGAAACTGCGATATACCAGCTTCATTTTCTTGAATGTCTACTGGGAGGAACTGAATATTTTCCTTTACCTTGCCAGTGTGGTATTTCCGCTTTTGATGTTTGTGGTGGGCAACTGGGCGCTGACTACCCTTTTCGATGGCAAGGGCAGGCTGGGGCAGGTATACATGGCAAGCTGCTACTGCCTTACTCCTTATCCGCTCCTGCAGTTTCCGCTGATGATTTTCAGCAATTTTGTGACGGTGGACGAAGCGGAGTTCTATATGGTGATCAGCGGGTTGTCCATAGTCTGGTGTGGTCTGCTCTTTATTGCGGCCATGGGACAGATTCATGAGTATTCCGCAGGGAAAAATATTTTGTTTATGGTGGCGACCCTGTTCGCAATGCTTGTAATAATTTTTATCCTCATGCTGTTCTTCAGCATGATCCTGCAGGGCGTTTCCTATTTCATGTCCCTGGGGAGAGAACTGCTGTTTAGGATGTAGCATGAGAATAAAGTGTCCGGTAGAAACGAAAAGGATGGAGTAATCATGAAGAAAGAAAAATCAGTAAAACAGACCGACAGAAAGGCGATATACGAACGGTTGAAGAGTTTGATATTTCCTGTGATCCTCAGCGCCGTTATCGTAGCCGGCATTATCTTTATCCTGAATTATAAGGGCGCGGAGGAACCGGAAGAGATCATTCATACCCGCGGATATGACGGGGGAGATCAGGAGATCGTTCTGGAGAACGACAGCCTGAAGCTGGTTATGGATCCGACGACTACACAGTTTTCTCTGGAAGTAAAGGATACGGGCAAGATCTGGTACTCCAATCCTGCGGATGTGGATAATGACACAAAAGCCCTTCCTCTGGAAAAGTCAAACTTAAAGTCCACGCTTCTTATGTCTTACTGTATGGCAGGAGGCATGGAGGTCAAGTTTAACAGCTATGATCAGAGCGTAGTCAACGGCCTTTATGAGCTGGAGTACGGCGAGGATTATATCCGTGTCAAGTATTCGCTGGGCAACCTGGAGAGAGAGTACATTATTCCCCCGGTAGGTAAGGCGGCGGACATGGATAAATGGTTTGATGCCATGGCCACTGAGGACCGGACGCTGATAAAGAGATATTATAAAAAATATGACATCAATGACCTGGGCAAGAAGGACAACCGGGAAGAGCTTCTTGAAAATTACCCCATTCTGGAGACGGAGCCGATCTATGTGCTGAGAGACGGTGCCACCGCTGCCATCAAGACGAAGATGGAAGGGGTTTTTGAGAACCTGGGCTATACGATGGAGCATTATGAAGCGGATAAGGAATTAAACGCCAAGGAAGCGGCCAGTGATAAGCCGGTGTTTAATGTGGATGTGATCTACCGTCTGGACGGCGACGAACTGGTGGTGGAGGTTCCCATGGAGAGCCTGGAGTTCAAGTCGGACTATCCGATGTATACGATTACACCCCTGCCTTACTTTGGTGCAGGCGGAGCGAAGGACGAAGGCTACATACTGGTTCCTGAAGGCGGCGGCGCTCTTATCAATTTCAACAATGGCAAGACCCTTCAGAATAACTATTATGCCAATATGTACGGCTGGGACATGTGCCTGCAGAGAGACGCGGTGGTACACAGCACCAGAGCTTACTTCAATACCTTCGGTATTTCCAGCGGTGAGGATTCCTTCCTCTGTATCCTGGAAGAGGGCGCGCCCTATGTCTCCGTACAGGCGGACATCGGCGGAAAGCTTAACAGCTATAATTACGCAAATGCGATTTACAGCATTTGTGCCCGGCAGCAGTACAGCATGAGTGAGACGGTTTCCAGCTCGGCTATCTTTGTTTATCAGAAGGATCTGCCGGACGAGACGCTGACACAGCGGTATCGCTTTATCAACAGTCCCGACTATGCGGATATGGCCGTGGCTTACAGGGATTATTTGAAGGAAACATACGGCAGCTATTTTACAATGAACGACGACGAACAGACGCCGGTGGTGGTGGAAATGCTGGGCGCAGTGGATAAGGTGAAGCAGATTTTGGGCGTACCGGTATCCATGCCTCTGGAGCTTACTACTTATAAAGAAGCGGAAAACATGATTCAGGAGCTTTTTGCCGAAGGCATGAGCAACTTATCGGTGAAGATTTCGGGGTGGTGCAACGGCGGCATCAATCAGAAGATACTGCGGAAGGCAAAGCCGATTTCCGATTTGGGCAGCAAGAAGGATCTGCAGTCCATGATCGATTCCGCAAAGGCGCTGGGTGTGGATATTTACCTGGACGGAGTTACCCAGTACGAATATGACAGCGGTATCCTTGACGGCTTCTTCTCCTATCGGGATGCTGCAAGGTTTATCTCCAAGGAGCGGGCAGAGATCTATACCTACAGCCCCATAACCTATGCGGCTGCGGAATGGGCGGACAGCTATTATCTGCTGCATACGGACCTTGCCATGGAGATGACGGATAATCTCATCAACGCGACACAAAAGTACGGTGCGGGCGTATCCTTCAGGGAGCTGGGCATGGATTTGTCCTCGGACTTTTATAAAAAGAAGATTTCCAGCCGGCAGGCCGTGATGGAGCAGCAGATGGAGCGGCTGAAGCAGGCGGCGGACTCCGGTCAGAATATTATGATTAATATGGGCAACGAATATGCGGCTGTTTACAGCGATATGGTTACCAATATGGATCTGCAGGGCAGTGAGTATTCTATTCTTGACGAATATGTACCTTTTTACCAGATGGCGGTGCATGGCTACATAAATTATACCGGAGAGGCGTTGAACCTGGTGGGTAATATGGAGGATGAGCTGCTGCGTTCCGCAGAGTATGGAGCGGGACTGTATTTTACCCTGATGGAGGAAAGTGCTTTTGCCCTTCAAAAGACGCTTTACACCGAATATTTCGGTGCTGATTATAACGCATGGCACGACAGAATGATGGAAATTTACGAGCGATATAACAGGGAACTGGGGCATGTCTACAATCAGGAGATGACAGGGCATGAGATATTAGGTTCCGGCCTGTCCTGCACGACATATCAGGACGGCACAAGCGTTTATGTAAATTACGGATATAAGGATGCGACAACACCTTCGGGTGTGACGGTGCCGGCAAGGGATTATAAGGTAGTCCGGTAATAGAAGGAAATAAAAGAAGGAAGGGCAGTGTGGTATGAAGAAACAGAAGAATAAGTTAGCGGGTCTTCAAAGACGGAAGGCAATATCCGGTTATCTGTTTGTCTCGCCGTTTATCATAGGCTTTCTGTTGTTTATGGTAAGGCCTCTGTTCCATTCGCTCTATATGAGCTTCTGTGAGGTGGAGCTTGGCGCGGGAAACTTTGTTTCTCACTTCAGGGGAATATTTAACTACAATAATGCGTTTCGGGTAGACCCGGATTTTAACAGGCTCCTGACGGAAGAAATAACGAGAATGGCCGTTTATTCTCTGGCGATCATGGTGTTCAGTTTCTTCGTGGCGCTGATTCTCAACCAGAAGTTTAAGGGCAGAGCGCTGGTGAGGGCCGTGTTTTTCCTGCCGGTGATTCTTTCCTCCGGTGTGATGCTGAGCCTGGAGACGGATAACTCTCTGATGGCAAATCTGCAGGCTTCCGTGGAGACGGCGGCGCAGGGAGTCAATATCACCGATGCCCTGAAGGAAATTTTAAGAACGGCAGGCGTGGGCGTCAAGGCTTATGAGACGGTATTTGAGGTAATTGACAACATTTATGATGTGGCCATTTCCTCCGGTATTCAGATTATTATCTTCCTCTCCGGGCTGCAGACCATTTCCTCCAGCATGTACGAGGCGGCGGATATTGAGGGCTGTACCAAGTGGGAGAGCCTCTGGAAGATTACGTTTCCCATGGTAAGCTCCCTGTTCCTGGTAAACTGGATTTATACGATTGTGGATTTCTGTATGCGTTCGGACAATGCGGTGATCGAGAAGATTCAGAATACCATGATGAAGAATATGAATTACGGATTTGCCTCAGCCATGTCATGGGTGTACTTTTTGATTGTGATCGCCATCGTGGGAATCACTTCGCTGATTATCTCAAGGAGGGTTTACTACTATGAGTAAGGTTAAGGCAAAGAAATACACTAATTTCCGGGAGAGAAACCGGAAGTCCGGCGGCTATCTCTTAAGAAGAACTGTGATGGGTTACGGCGTCAGCATCTGCAGATTTGTTCTGCTCTTCGGTATGTGCTTCCTGATCCTGCAGCCCATACTGCAAAAAATTTCCGTCAGCTTTATGGCGGAGAGTGATTTGTATGATCCGGTGGTTACATCCATTCCCCTGCATTTTACCACGAGCAATTATGAGCTGGCGGCAAAAATCATGAGTTATGGCAAGAGTTTGTTTAACTCCTTTACCATATCTCTTACCATAGCAATTTTGCAGATTGCGGTGTGTACGCTGGTGGGTTACGGATTTGCCAGATTTAAGTTTCCCTTTAGAAATTTTTGGTTTGCCTGTGTGATCCTGGTGATCCTGATTCCGCCTCAGACCATTTCCACGTCCCTGTATCTGAGCTTCCGGTTTTTCGATATATTCGGACTTGTGGAGGCGGCCACGGGAAGCGCTATTAATTTAAGAGGATCGGTTCTTCCTTATTATCTGTTAAGCGCCACCTGTATGGGCCTGAAGAACGGACTTTATATTTACATGATCAGGCAGTTCTTCAGAAACATACCCAAAGAGCTGGAAGAGGCGGCCTATGTGGACGGCTGCGGCACGCTGAAGACCTTTTTCCGCATCATGCTGCCGGATGCAAAGCCGATTATTACTTCCTGTTTCCTGTTTGCATTTGTGTGGCAGTGGACGGACAGCTTTTATTCCAATATGTTCCTGGGGTCAACCAAGCTGCTGAGCACCGAGCTGTACAGGGTGGTGGATAACCTGGGTGTGTACATTAACAGGGAACTTGGCAACGCAGGAGGTCAGGGCATGGCCTCCATGGCATATTCCAACTGCATTCTGTCCACGGGCGTGCTGATGATTATATTACCGCTCATTATCCTGTATCTCTTTGCCCAGAAGGGCTTTGTGGAGAGCTTGAGCAGCTCCGGAATCAAGATGTAATAATTTTTGATATATCTCCTTGTTCCGAAGGAGGGCATACCGGAAAGATGCTCTCGGGGAGGATGAAAAGGATATATATAAATCATGTTCAATGTTTAAAGGAGGAAAAAATGAAAAGAAAAATTTTCAAGAAACTGATGGCAGCCTCTCTGGCGGCAGCTATGGCAGTCAGCATGGCAGGCTGCGGCAACGGCGACAACCCGGCTTCCGGCAGCGGCAGCTCGGAGGAGAGCAAGCCTTCCGACTCTGCACAGCCTTCCGATGACGGCAGCAGCTCGGAAGCTGATAACACCGGCAGCGATGAGGAATCTCAGCCGGAAGAGGGCGTAGACAAGTACACCGTTTTGACAGACGAGAACGGCAACCCTTATGATCTGGGCGGCATGGAGATCAAAATCTGGTCCTGGTTCGGCGATGACCCCAGCGATGATGAGTACGGCGAGGCACGCACCGAGTGGCGCGAGTGGATCCAGGAGACCTATAACTTCACCATGTCCCAGGAGACTCTGGGCGGCTGGGGTGACTGCCCTCAGTCCTTTGTGGACTATGTTACCACCGGCGGTGATGACAACAACTACATTTTCATCGGTCACAGCGGAGCAGAGATGATTGCTGCCATGAAGCAGGGCCTGATGTATGATGTGGGAAGCCTTGACTGTCTGGATTTCTCCGAGAGAAAGTTCCAGCTCAACGGTCAGTGTAATCTGTTCTCCAAGGGGGATGCGGTTTATGCTTTCCTCACCGGTTATCCTGAGCCCAGATCAGGTATGTACGTCAATAAGAGACTGCTGGAGCAGACCACGGGTATGACGGCTGACGATCTTTATGATATGCAGAAGGAAAACAAGTGGAACTGGGAGTCCTGGGAAGAGATTATGAAGCAGATCAATGCCAACGGCGACGTGGACAACGACGGCGTGCAGGATATTTATCCTTTCGCTGCCAACACCGGCGCTTTTGTCAGCTCTGCAGTATATTCCAACGGCAGCTCCTTCTTCGGTATGGAGGACGGCAAGTATGTCTGCAAGCTGGAGGATTCCAAGACTCTCGAAGCATTGCAGTGGGCTTCCGATATGCTGGGCAGCTATCTCTATCCTCAGCCCGAAGGCGCAGAGTGGGATTACTTTATAGCCGGTTTCAGAGATGAGACTAAGTTTGTATTCCTGCCTGAAGATGCTTATAACATGCAGCCGAACGGAAACCTGAATACGATGGAGGATGATTTTGCCTTCCTGATGTTCCCTTACGGCCCTGGCGCAGGTGAGTATGTAAACGCTTATACCGACAATGTGTGGGCACTTCCCGGCTGCTATGATGCTGACAGAGCATGGAAGATCATGTTTGCTTACAACCTTTGGACGGAAGAGATTCCCGGCTTTGAGGATTACAATCCCATGCTGAGCGGCTACTATAACGGTGCACGCGACATCAGAACCGTGGAAGAGACTCTGTCCAGAATGATGAGCGAAGGTGCAACAGTGAAGTACGAAGACTTCATTCCTGACATTGACATGGGTAATGACCTGCTTTGGAAGGTGAACTTCGGCGGCGCAGATATTGCGGCTGCAGTTGAAGCATGTAAGACCAAGTGGTATACTGCTGTAGACGAAGCAAATAAGTAATTTAATGTTATGAAGGGTGGTGTTTCCGGGCGCCACCCTTTTTTAGACAAAAAATCCGGCCAAGGAGAAAAGTAAGTGGAAGGGAGAAGGTAATCATGGAGGTGAATTTTCATCTGCCGGGACTACGGCAGAATTTTCCGTTAAATATGCTGTTTGTTAATTTCTTGGAGACAAAGCCTGAGTTTTTCAGGGAGGGCGTTAAGATTGCTTCCTTTTTCGGAGAGTTTCCCACCTCTCTCTGGAACGGAGGAAGGGTCTCCAACTATGATCAGTGCGATGGGGCTTTTGTAAAAAATGTGATCAAGGCAGTGAATGACAAGGGGATTCCCATTCGTTATACCTACACGAATATGCTGTTGAATGAGGAAGACTTGCAGGATCCCTATTGTAATTTTTGTATGCGTGCGGCGGATAACGGAAAGAACGAGGTCATGATCTTCTCGCCGCTTTTGGAAAAATATATTCGCGAAAATTATCCGAGCTATAAGCTGAACAGCTCTACCTGTAAGGAGATCAGGGATATAGATCTTGTCAATGAGGAGCTGGAAAAGGATTATCATATGGTAGTGCTGGATTATAATTTTAACGGCAGGTTTGAAGAATTGGCAAAGATCCGGGACAGGGGCCGGTGCGAGATTCTGGTAAATACCTTATGTTCGCCGGCCTGTCCCAGAAGAGGGAAGCACTACGAAAATATTGCCAAAAACCAGCGGATTCTGTTGAAGAACCGCAGGATGCCGCCGGACAAGCAGATTCCCCTGGATTCCTGGCATTGCGAGTATGGTCAGTACAATACGATCTATGACATTCAGGACTATTGCACCTATATTTCGCCTGATGAGATATGGGAGAAATATGTTCCCATGGGATTTGTTAACTTCAAGCTGGAGGGGCGCACAGGCAATCCCTTTAATCTGGTGGAGACTTACTGCCACTACATGATAAAGCCTGAGCATCAGGGGAAGGCAAGACTTTTGCTCTTAAACAGTCTTGCGGCAAACAAGGTGATTACATGGAATTATATGAAACCGAAAAAATGGATACCGGAGGATTGATATGGCGAAGGATGTGTATTGGCATCTGCCGGGACTGTGTTCACTCAGATTGCTGAATCAGATTATGATGAATCTGATGAAGGATTATCCGGAAAGCTTCCGGGAGGGCTATAAAATCGGCTCTGTATACGGCACGTTTCCCGGCGCTGCCTGGAACGGGGGCAGAGCGGTGCTGGGGAAGGCCGGGAAACAGGATATAGAAGCAATCTTAAAGATATATAACAGCAGGGGGATTCCGGCCCGTTTTACCTGGACCAATGCCCTGCTGGAGGAAAAGCATCTGCAGGATCCGTATTGCAATTTGATTATGGAGCTGGCGGATAACGGGCTCAATCAGGTACTGGTGAATACTCCCGTTTTGGAAGAGTATATCCGTGAGAAATATCCGGCCTACAGACTGATTTCGTCCACCACCAAGAGGATTACCGGCGTAGAGGGGCTTTTGCAGGAACTGGAAAAAGATTATTATCTGGTAGTCCTGGACTATGATTTAAATCATGACAGACAGGCGCTGGAGGCTGTCGAAGATCAGGCCGGCCGGGTGGAAATCCTGGTGAATGAGGTATGTTTTCCGGGCTGTCCCAAGCGTGCCGAGCATTATCGTCATCAGTCGCTGGTACAACTGGGGGGGGCGGTTTCCAACAAAGAATTTCCCTGCCCTAATCATACCAGGGAGAAAAATTTTGACGAGTGCAGCAAGCGTCCGGCATTTATTTCCAACGAGGAAATCGGAAGCTATGTGGACAGGGGGTTTGTGAATTTCAAAATTATGGGCAGAGGAATGCCTGTCAGGTTTGTGGCGGATTCTTACCTGTATTATCTTGTGAAGGATGAGTGCCGGGATTTTATCCGGGAAAAGACGGAGGGACTCCTTTCCCGTTTTGCGCAGGCGGCAGGCGGCAGGCGGCGGTGAACATAGCAATATATGCACAAAGGAACACAAGGACTGGGAAGAAGGGGCGGCCCCGGAAGACTATAATAAATAATTGACAGATGAAAATCGGGAGGTGCTTAGATGGGGAAATACAGGATGGCGGCAGGAATCAGAGTGCTCTGCGTCTGCAGTGCGGCCGCAGCCCTGCTTTGCGGCTGTGAGCAGCAGGCTCCGGAGGAGGACCCGCTTATTGTTGTGGAGGGTTCTGACGATACGCTTTCCAACGATTATGTGATAGCCGGAATCGGGGACGTGGTTCTGACCGGAGAGATGCGCTGTACATACCGCCAGCAGAAGGATCAGGAGATCAGCTTTGCCCTGACGGGACGCCTGGTGGATCAGGTGTATGTGGAGGAAGGAGATACCGTGAAAAAGGGGGATCTTTTGGCGGAGCTTTCCGCAGGGAACCTGGAGCGGCAGATCGAAGATCTGGAATATCGCATCAGCAGAAACGAGATTCTTCTTGAGCATATGGAAACAAATGAGGCGTTGGAAATTTCCCAGACCTGGGTAAATCATCTTTATAACGGATTTTACGACGAGGAAGGACGGGACAAGGCCATTGCTTCCGTTCAGCAAGGTTACCGTTACCAAAAGGAGGATACGGAGGATGCGCTGGAGATGGACCGGCGCCAGCTGGAGGAATTAAAGCTGGAGCTTTCAAACTGTCGCGTCTATGCCGGGATGAGCGGAATTATCTATAAGCTGAAGGAGCATCTGGTGGATTCTACCTCCAAAGAGGGAGAAACGATTATGACCATCATGGATAACTCCCACTGCCTGTTTGAGACGGAAAAGCCGGAGTATAACGATTTTTTTAAAGAGGGGGAGACTGTCGCCATGTCTGTCATCAGCGGAAGCGCTGCGGGCCAGTATGAGCTTCTGCCCTATGAAATGGAAAAATGGGGGGAGATTCAGCAATTTCAGGTATATGACGGGCCTATGACTACCGGTATCGAGGTGGGCACCAGCGGTACCATTGAGTTTGAGCTGGACCGGAGAGAGCAGGTACTGTGTATCCCCAAAGGTCTGGTGAACACGGCGGACGACAGGTCATATGTCTATGTGACGGACGAGGATGGCATGAGACAGATCAGATGGGTGGAAACGGGCCTGTCAGGTGACAGTATGGTGGAGATTGTAAGCGGTCTGGAAGAGGGGGAAAGGGTGATTCGGTGATGAGAAGGACAGCATATGGAAAGGCGCGTGGAAAAGCTGCTGCGCTGTTTCTCGCAGCATCTCTTGTGATGTCTGCGGCCGGATGCGGACAGCGCGAAGCCGAGCATCATCTTCCGGAGGAAGTAACGCTGCTGGATCCGGTTGGCGTGGGAGAAAGCTTTGAAGCGGCGGCACGGAGAAATTTGTATTCAGCCAAGGTATATAACGCTCAGATCTGCCCGTATACGGAGGAATATTCGCTGGAAAAGCAAATGCGTTTTGACAGCTATGCCGCTCTTCCCGGAGACCAGGTAAGAAAAGGTCAGATGCTGATACGCACCAACCTGGAAGATATGGAAAAGCAGATCGAAGAAGCTAAGAAGCGTATGGCCCGGGAGGAAGAGGAATTCCAGGAATATATCAAAGAGACGGAAAAATCCCTGCTGGAGTATCAAGAGAATGAAAAATTATGGGGAGAGGCAGTGGAAAGATGGGATCAGTGGCAGGAAGGAGAGCCGGAGCTGTACCCGTCTGAATTTGAGTGTGAGAGAAACTACAGAAACGCATTAATTGCCAGGCAGAAGCTGGAAGAGCAGCTGCGGCAGCGGAAAGAGCTTTACGAGCTGGATTCCCGGTATAATCAGCTTTTGCTGCAAAGGATGTATGAGGACAAGGACAGCAGTACCGTGCTTTCCCGGCAAAAGGGTGAAGTGGCCAATATCCGCTTTATGAATTATAATGAGGATATGTATCCGGATAACCCTATGGTGGCGGTGATAAATCCGGACAAGCGGGTTTTGAAGTGCGAATATATTAATAAGACACAAATTTCCGGTGCCAAAGAGGTGTATGCCATTATCGGCGGAAACCGTTATGAGGTGGAATACCAGCCCATGGAGAGCGGAGAGTATGCGCGCCTGGAAGAGAGGGACGGTAAGGTATACTCTACCTTTTATCTTCCTAAGGAGGCAGAAGACATACCTCTCGGCAGCTATGCCGTGCTGGTAATCATCAGCCGGGTGGGGGAAAATGTGCTGTCCGTGCCCAAGGATGCCGTGTTTAAGGAAGAGGACGGTTATGGCGTTTATGTGGTGAAAAACGGAGAGCGTGTCTACACTCCGGTAGTCACCGGTATGCAGGACGGCGTTTATGTGGAGATCCTTTCCGGTTTGGAAGAGGGAGACAAGGTCCTGACGGAAAAGAACGAGAAAAAGGCGGATAAGACCGTGATTCTTGAGCGCGGCAGTGTCAGCCATGAATTCTCCCAGACGGGAGAATTAGTATATCCCACCCAGGAGTGGATTACCTGTCCGAACCTGTACGGTACCGCATATTTTGAGGGTTTGGCGGTGAACCTGTTCCAGCCGGTGAAAAAGGGGGATGTGCTTTTTAAAATCCGCGTGAAGGCGGACGAGGTGGAGCTGGAACGGAAGGAAAGAGAGCTTTTGCGAATGCGGGAGCGGATGGCCGAGCTGCAGAAGGAGCCGAAGGAAAACGAGAAGGCCATCGAGCAGGGAATGGAGAGTATGGCCGAGCTGGAGAAGCAGTTGGCCGAGATGAAGGAAGACTACGCGCAGACATCGGTCAAGGCGCCTTACGACGGGATTATCACAGACCTCTCCTGGAGTATTTGGACCCAGAGTCTGGGGGAAGGAGACTTGCTCTATCCGGGGCAGGCGGTGATCATGCTGGCAAAGCGGGACTGTAATTATGTGATGGTGGAGGATCCTAATGGGCTTTTAAGCTATGGCAATGAAGCGGAAATAGAGTATAAGGACCTGGACGGCAGGACCCAGAACGCAGCGGGACAGGTAGTGACTTTAGGGCCGAACTGCATCAGCGCCAGTCTGTTCGGAGAGGGAGAGGCGCTGATCAAAGTGCCGGCGGAGGACCTGGAAAATATGGCGATCACCACCATAAGCGGCGACGGCTGGTGGAGTCTGAACACCTTTAACGTTACGGTGACCACCAGACAGATGGATAATGTGGTGCTTGTGCCGAAAAAGGCGGTTACTGCCTATGGCGGCGCTACTTATGTAAGACAGAAGCTTGAGGACGGTTCGATTATTTATCAGAGCTTCGTGGCAGGAGGCTCAGATGATAAGAATTATTGGGTGGCTGAGGGCCTGACGGAAGGAATGGAAATATGTATAGAATAATGTTGCAGAAGCTGCGGCATAAGAAATGGATGAATCTGTGCCTGCTTTTAGGAAGCGTGCTGCTGATCGCCACGGTTGTCAGCTTTCCTCTTTACGAGACCGCAGCCTATGACAGGATGCTGCAGGATGAATTTAAGAATTATATTGCCTCCGAGGGAAAATGGCCTGCCATGAACAGCCTGACGGTGGTCTCCAAAAAGGACCGGGGTGGAAATACCGTAGCCCGGATGGAAGAGCTGATGGAGAATATTTACAGCGATCTGAACGTGACAAAAAAGCAGACGGTAGCTTATTATGTCATGGCGCCCCTGAATATTCACTCCAACATGAACCGGGGGGAGCTGGCGAATGCCAGCATGAGGCTGGGGGCGCTTTCCGATCTGCGGGCACATGCGGAAATACTCAGCGGAGAGAATCTTTCGGAGAGCGGGCTGACAGAGGACGGATGTATTGAGGTGCTGGTAAGCCAGTCCGCCATGGTCAATATGAAGCTTTTGGTGGGGGAGACGCTGATCTTCAACGACGTCAAGGATCCGGAAGGCAATGAGATGCGGCTGTATGTGAAGGGGGTTTTTGACGCCGGCAGCAACGTCGATTTTTACTGGCAGGTGGATCCGGAAAGCTTAAATAATGTGGCACTGATGGACATGGAGCTGTTTCGTTCCATGTTTACCGGGGAAAACGCCAGAAAATATTCTTATACATGCTACTATTTTCCCATGTTTGAATATGAAAATATCCGGGCGGATCAGGTGAAGGACCTTGTGGCGGCCACCGATTACCTGACGGAGAAGGGGCCCTTTAAGGGAACCACGGAAAGGCCGGCCTACCGTGACATTCTGGAAAGCTACAGCGGAAAGCAGGAGCGTATTCGGGCTACGCTGATGATCCTGCAGGTGCCCGTGCTGATTATGCTGGGGGCGTTCCTTTTCATGATTTCCGGCCAGATGTATGAAATGGAACGGAACGAAATTTCCGTTATAAAGAGCCGGGGCAGCTCCGGCGGACAGATATTCAGGCTGTATCTGTATCAGTGTATGCTCCTGACCCTGACGGGAGGCGCGCTCGGCATTCCTCTGGGAACGGTTTTCAGCCGGATTCTGGGCTCTGCCAGGAGCTTTCTGGAGTTTGACGGTCTTAGCGATCTGGTCCTGACATTTAACGACCGGGTATGGATATATGCAGGCGCTGCCATGCTGACGACTCTTCTCATCATGACCCTTCCTGCTGTCAGGCACAGCCGGGTTACCATTGTGAAGCTGAAGCAGCAGAAGGCCTTGAAGAAGAAAAGCTGGTGGGAAAAGATCTTTTTGGATGTGATTCTTCTAGGTATCTCCCTGTACGGCTATTACAGCTTTCACAAGGATTCCGCCAGCCTGGGGGAGAGTGTCCTGGAGGGGAAATCTCTGGATCCTTTGCTTTACGTAAGCTCATCCCTGTTTATTGTCAGTCTGGGAATGTTGTTTTTAAGGCTGCAGCCTTATCTTGTCCAGCTGGTTTATATCATTGGCAAACGTTTCTGGCGGCCAGCCAGCTACGCATCCTTTATGGAAAACGCAAAGAACGGGAGAAAGCAGCAGTTTATTATGCTGTTTTTGATCATCACGATCTCTCTGGGGATGTATCATGCCACCGTGGCCCGCACCATTCTGCAGAATGCCTGGAATAACGAGGAATATATGAACGGGGCCGATATTGTGGTCCAGGAGGTCTGGAGAGCCGTGACCGACAGAAACGGCGCGTATACCGGTGAATATTCGGAGCCAAATTATGAAAAGTACGCCTCCATGGATTTTGCCGAGGGCTATACCAGAGTGCAGGTCAATTCCGATGCCTGGGTGGACATTGCGGGGGACGGCAGGCAGAACGCAACATTGATGGGAATACACACCAAGGAATTCGGTAAAATTACCTGGGTGGATTATGACCTGAACAACAGGCATTATTATGAGTACTTAAACGATCTTGCCCAGGACTCCGAAGGAGTCCTGGTATCGGAGAATTTCCGCACCAAGCTGGGTTATGAGATCGGCGATCAGATTACTTACGGCGTCGGAGAAGGCGGCGGGAAAAATTCTACCGAAAAGACGCTTACGGGCAAGATCGTGGGATTTTTCAATTATTGGCCGGGGTATGCTCCGGTAATCACGAGGGTAAATCCCGACGGAACCGCTGTTACCGGCGAGAATTTTCTGGTGGTGGCTCATTTCGGGAAGCTGCGGCAGAAGCTGGGGGTAAAACCCTATCAGGTGTGGATCGGTTTAAAGGAGGACTGTGATCCGGCGGATGCTTACGCATGGTTTCAGTCAAATGGTATCCGTCTTACCAAGTATGTGAACAAGGATGCGGAGCTTAAAAACACGCTGGAGGATCCGTTGCTGCAGGGCACCAACGGTGTCCTTACCATGGGCTTTCTTGTTACCCTTCTGCTCTGTGCCGTGGGCTATATGATCTATTGGATTATGTCCATACGTTCCAGGGAGATGATTTTCGGAGTGCTGCGGGCCTGCGGTATGCACAAGGGAGAGCTGATTCACATGCTCTTAAACGAGCAGATTTTTTCGGGCGTATTGTCTGTATTTGCCGGCATCGGCATCGGCAAGCTGGCCTCGATTATGTTTGTGCCCATATTACAGCAGGCATACGCTGCAGCAGATCAGGTGCTGCCCATGCGTCTGGTGGTCAATGCGTCGGATATGAACAGACTTTACGGCGTAATAGCAGGCGTGATGATTTTCTGTCTGTCGGTACTGATTCTGCTGATATTTAAGTTGAACGTGACGAAAGCGTTGAAGTTAGGGGAAGAATAATGGCGAATGACTGTTTGATTGAAGTGAGCGGGGTAAACCGTATCTTCAGCGTTCCCGGAGGCGAGTTTCAGGCGTTGAAGGATATAAACGTAAAAGTTATGAGAAATACTCTCACGATTTTAAAGGGCCGTTCCGGCTCCGGCAAGACCACCTTGATGAATATTATCGGGGCGCTGGATGCTCCCAGCAGCGGCACTGTCATGATTGACGGCAGGGCGCTGGGGAAAATGTCCGACAGAGAACGGGAAAAGCTCAGAAGGAAAAACATGGGATTTGTGTTTCAGGCAGTATCCCTGATCCCCACTATGAACGCTTTTCAAAATGTGGAATTTTCCATGCGGCTGGCAGGGATCAAGGCGGGCCGGGAAAGGGATAAGCGGGTGGAGGACTGTCTGAAAATGGTGGGGCTGGGCAATCGTGCCCGCCATATGCCTGCGGAAATGTCCGGCGGTGAACAGCAGAGGGTGGCCATTGCCCGCGCTATTGCCCACCATCCCAGGCTGATCCTGGCGGATGAACCCACGGCGGAGCTGGACAGCGCCATGGCGGCTCAGGTGACAAAGCTGTTTCAGGAGATGACCCGGAAGGAAGGGATTACCATTTTGATGACCACCCATGACGTAGGCTTGATGGGGGCGGGAGATATGATCATAGAGCTGGAGTCAGGTGCGCAGGTGCGTGACGGGGAAGAGACGCAGAATTGATTTCCGTGATGTTCGGACCAACGCAGGAAGGAGGCGGGAAATGCCGGAGACAATGATACAGGCCGACAGCCTGGTGAAAATCTATAAAACGAAGCAGACGGAGGTATTGGCGCTTCAGGGGCTGGACCTGACGGTGGAGGCGGGAGAGCTTACGGCCATCATCGGCAACAGCGGAAGCGGAAAGTCCACCTTTCTGAATATGATCGGCGGGCTGGACCGTCCCAGCGCCGGCTCCCTCAATGTGGCCGGAAGTAACCTGTTTACCATGACGGAGAAGCAGTTGGTGCTGTATAAGCGCAATACCGTGGGGTTTGTCTGGCAGAACAACGGGCGCAACCTTGTGCCTTATCTGACGGTGCTGGAGAATATTATGCTGCCCATGAGTCTGTCCGGCAGCCGCAAGAAAAAAAGCAGGGCGCTGGAGCTGCTGGAGCTGGTGGGGATGAGCGCCAAGAAGAAAAGTCGCATGAATATGCTTTCCGGCGGTGAGCAGCAGAGGATAGCCATTGCCATTGCGCTGGCCAATTCTCCCAAGCTTCTGCTTGCGGATGAGCCTACGGGAAGTGTGGACACAAAGACGGCCAATTACATCTTTGATGTGTTTTCCGAGTTAAACAGGAGTGGACAGACAATTCTTATCGTTACCCATGACGTGGCGCTGTCGAAGAAGGTTCGGAGAGTGGTAGCGATCAGGGACGGTAAGATCAGCAGTGAAAGGGTGTTGAAGGAGGCTTATGCCGACAGGCTTCAGGAAAGCTCCATTGACTGGCGGCAGGAGGATACCCAGGACGAGTATGCTATTTTAGACCGGGCGGGCCGCCTGCAGATACCCGCAGAGTTCTTACAGAGTCTGCAGCTGAAGGATAATAAGGTCAGCATCGGCCTGCATGACGGCAAGGTGGTAATCTCCAATCCGGAGTCATAGCAGGTGCGAATTGTTTTTTTCTCTGTATTCGCTGGGACTGCAGCCCTTTGACTGCTTAAACAGGCGGTTGAAGGTGGAAATGCTGGGGAAGCCGGCCTTCATGGCCACCTCTGTGATTGACATGCCGGACTGCTCCAAAAGCTCTTCCGCCACCTTAATGCGGCGGTAACAGATATAGGCGCAGAAGGTATAATTTGTGTACTGCTTGAACAGTCTGGAAAAATGATATTTGCTGAAGCCTACGGAGCTGGCAATATCGTCCAGCTTCAGCTCATCCATATAATGAGAGTCAATATAGTCCATGACCGAGTTGAATTTGTCCGCATATTCCCGCTGCTTATGGGCACGGATATTGGAGAAGAGCAGGATGCCGTCCAAATGGTTCCTGCCGATCTTGACGAAAAAGTTCAGCAGGAGGGAATAGATGGTAAGCGCCGCAAATTCATTTTGGATAAAATATTCTTCCCGTATCTGAGTCAACAAACCGTACACCTCATCATAAATCTGCGGGTAGACGCTCCGGGTCAGGTGTATGGGCCGGGACAGAATGGACTGAATGCCGGCAAAACCATGAAGCCGGGAAAAAACGGATAGATCAAACAGAAAGATGAAGCGGCTGCCGGTTTTCGGCGCAATTAAAGTATGAAGTTCTCCGGGAGGGATAATCATGATGTCGCCGGGAACGGTATGATAGGTGGTCTCCCCGATTTTAATGTCATACCAGTTGTCCACAGGGGCGACGATCTCAAGGGCGGAATGCCAGTGAGGCGCAAAACCCACATTCAAATCGTTATACCAGATCCGGATGGCCGTGTCCAGACGATAAGAAACAAGCTCCTGCCCGCTGTCCATGAGGACGCGGGCCTGGGCGGTGTCTGAGTTTGCATTATAGTATCTCTCTCGTTCCCGCAGGAAATCTGAGTTTGTCTTCGACGCCATTTGGTCACCTCTAAAAATCTGCTTATGTGCAAGCACAACGCATCTTCTTATCAGCCTTTTTGCACAGATCATTAAGTCTCATTCGCAGTGCATGCTCGAAAAACCTTCGGTTTTCCTCACTCACGGGCATTCGCCCTATGAAAAAAGTCAGATAAAAATCTGCTTATGTGCAAGCACAACGCATCTTCTTATCAGCCTTTTTTCGCACTGCTCATTGCTTTTATGGACATTATACCATTTGTGGGCGGAAATGTAAATTCTAAAATGAGCAACAAATGAGAAGCGGACAGCAATAAATACAGGGTATTCTTGCAGGAAATTCGATATGATTTTATTATCATCAGTGGGTCTGTAGCCGCGCGCTGTCCGGCACAAACTCATTTACACGGCAGGCAGCGCAGAAATGGGGGAAATATGCTTAAAAGGGTTATGTGTACGGCGTTGTCATTTCTACTGGCGGTATCGCTGCTGTCCGGCTGCGGTACGCCTGCCGGCGAAGAACCGGAAGGAGGCAGCACAATGTCGGATGATTCCTCCGACATGGCGGATACTTCCTCCGGCATGCCGGAAGGGTCAGATCAGGATGTGTCTGACGAGGCAGCGGAGAGTGCGGACGAAGGGGCTTCAGACAAGGCACCGGAGGCGGCAGACGATCAGCCTCCTATTTTAAAGGACGCAGTAATGGATATTATGGGCTGCCGCATAGGCTGTGCGGCCACGGAAGGAGAACTGAATGACGAAAAGGTGTGGGAGATTATTACCACTCACTTTAATGCCATCACCTTTGGAAATGAGTTAAAACCCGATGCTATGGTGGGCTACAGCGTGGGAAAATGTCCCGGTACGGAAGAGGCGGACTTAAACGGCGAGACCATCGTGGTGCCCAAGCTGGACTATTCCCGGGCGGAGCGGATGCTGGATAAGATTTATGACTGGAATGAAGCCCATCCCGATGATAAAATCATGGTCAAGGGACATGTACTGGTATGGCATGCGCAGACGCCGGAATGGTTTTTCCATGTGGATTATGACAAGAATAAGGATTATGTGGACAAAGAGACCATGAACAAACGTCTGGAATGGTATATCCGCACCATGCTGACCCATTTTACCGGGGAAGAGAGTAAATATAAGGGTATGTTTTACGGCTGGGATGTGGTGAACGAAGCTTGCAGTGACGGGAATCATGTATACCGTACGGATAACGAGAACCCTGAGGAATCTCTTTCCGAGGACCGTCACGGCAGTAATTCCAGCTGGTGGCATATTTACCAGAGTAATGAATATATTATCAATGCTTTCATTTATGCCAACAAGTATGCGCCGGCGGATCTGGAGCTGTATTATAACGATTATAACGAGTGCATGGGTACTAAGGTAGGGCATATTACAGAGCTTTTAACGGAGATAAAATCCAGAGAGGGCGAGCCGGGGGTAGGAACCAGAATCACGGCCATGGGGATGCAGGGCCATTACAGTATGGATTCTCCGAAATTTAATGATGTGGATTATGCTATTCGTCAGTATGCGAAAGTGGTGGGAAACGTACAGTTTTCGGAGCTGGATATGAAGGCAAGCGCGGATTATGACGGCAGCGACGAGGCAAAGGAAACGGAATACCAAAAACAGTATGCCCGTTATAAGCTGATCTATAATGTAATGCAGACGGAGAATGAGGCGGAAGACATTAATATTACGAGCATCACCTTCTGGGGGACGGTGGATCATTATTCCTGGCTCCAGAACAGCTCCAATGTGGGCGGCGGCAGCAGTGGAAACCTGCCCCAGTGTCCGCTGCTGTTCGATGAAAATTATCAGATCAAGCCTGCATTTTACGCTTTCACGGAAAAGAAGTATAATTAAAAAATGAAGGAGGCAGCTATATGACAGTCGTAGCAAAAAACCCTATTTTGCCGGGATTTTATCCGGATCCTTCCATATGTGCGGTAGGAGAGGATTATTATCTGATCAATTCCACCTTTGCTTATTTCCCCGGTCTGCCCGTCCTGCACAGCAGGGATTTGGCTCACTGGGAACAGATCGGCAATGCCATGGACAGGCAGGAGCAGCTGCCCTTAAAGAATGCGGGACATTCCAGAGGATTGTTTGCTCCTTCTATTCGTTACCATAAGGGTACTTATTATGTGGTCTGTACCAATGTGTCCTTTGGAGGAAACTATATCATCACGGCAAAGAATCCTGCGGGGCCCTGGTCTGACCCGGTTTATCTGGAGGGTACGGACGGGATTGATCCCAGCCTGTTTTTTGACGACGACGGAAAATGCTATTATATCGGAACCCATCCCAATCCTGAGGGCTGCAGGTATGACGGCGATTATTTTATTTGGATTCAGGAGCTGGATCTGAAGCAGATGAAGCTGACGGGCGAGGCGCATAACGTCTGGAACGGAGCCTTGCGGGGCGTCCACTGGCCTGAGGGTCCCCACCTCTATAAAAAGAACGGCTATTATTATATCCTGCATGCAGAGGGAGGAACAGGTCCGGAGCATGCTGTGAGCGTGTGCCGGAGCAAGGAGCTTTTCGGTCCTTATGAAAATAATTACTGTAATCCCATCCTCACCCACAGGCATCTGGGCAGGAATTATCCCATTCGCTATGTGGGACACGGAGATCTGTTTGAGACTCCTAAGGGGGAGTGGTATATGGTGATGCTGGCGGTACGTCCTTTGGAGGGTTATACCACCATGGGCAGAGAAACCTTCCTGGCAAAGGTGGTGTGGGAGAATGACTGGCCGGTGGTCAATCCCGGCGTGGGAATGCTTACGGATGAGGTGGAGATTGATCTGCCTGAATGGGATCCCGGAAAAGATACCGCCTTTGACACGGCGGATAACTGTGTGCCCGGCAGCAGCCGTACTTATGATTTTACCGCCATGCGCAGGCTGGGGGACGAGTTCCTGACTCTGCGCAATCCCGGAAAGGATCTTTTCACATTGGATCAAGAGGGTCTGAAGCTTTCCTTCCGCAGCATAACGCTGAAGGAGAAGGACAGCCCGTCCTATGTCTGCGTGAGACAGCAGCATCATGCTTTCAGAACTTCCGTGGTTTTTTTACCGGAGAATCTGACGGGAGGCAGACGTGCCGGTATGGCCCTGGTACAAAATAATGAGTTCCATCTGCGGGTGGAGGCCTGCCGCGTGAAAGCGGGTATAGAGGCATCGGTAATCCTCTGTGAGGGCGGGAAGGACCGGGTGGTGGAAAAACGCCTGCTTCCTGGAAGCACAGGGGAAACAAAAGAAGGGATAAGGCTGACGCTGGAGGTGTCCGGGCTGGAGGCGGCCGTAGAGTATGAAACGGCGGAAAGCGGTATTCTGTGCAGCCATATAAGCATAAAGAGTCTGTCCACGGAGACGGCGGGCGGATTTGTGGGCTGTACCGTAGGTATGTATGCGGTGGCCGAAAGTGACAGCAGTCAGCAGGCGGCGTGCTTTAAGAGCTTTGCATATATGGCAGTGTAAGGTGCGCCTGACGGCATAGGTGCTGAAACGATTGTATACGCCGGTATGGCGAGAAGCGGAAAGGAATCGGTAACAGTATGGCGGGAAAAGGTAAAGGGAAAGGCGCCTGTCTGGCGCTTGCCATGGCCTGTGTTCTGCTTTCCTCCTGCGGAGAGGGAGGACGGGACATGCCGGAGGAATCCGTAAGCACAGAAAAAGGGGCTTCGGAAGATCAGTCCGCGGAGCAGAAAGAGCCGGAGACCGGGGAGAACCTGGAAACGGCCGGGGATGAAGACCGGCAGGCGGATATGGAAACAGAGCGGATGCAGGAGGATATATTCAAAAATATGAAATATACGGAAAGTTATAAAAAATTTACGGATACAAATCCGATTATGACCCAGCGTTTTGGCGCAGACCCCTATGGAATGGTTTACGGAGACAGGGTTTATTTTTATATGACTGCAGACGCCTTCGAATATGACGGAGCAGGGGAGATCAAGGAGAATTCTTACGGCAAGATACAAAGCATCAATGTAGTTTCCACGGATGACATGATGAATTTTACAGACCACGGCAGCATAGCTGTGGCAGGGGAGAAGGGGGCGGCAAAATGGGCCCACAATTCCTGGGCACCTGCCGCAGCCTGGAAGGAAGTTGACGGTAAGGTAAAGTTCTTCCTGTATTTTGCGGATAACGGTGGGGGCATCGGCGTGCTGGAATCAGACAGCCCCGTGGGTCCCTTTACGGATCCGGTGGGCAAGGCCCTGATCTCCAGGCAGACTCCGAACTGCGCGGATGTGCTTTGGCTTTTTGACCCGGCAGTACTGGTGGACGACGACGGCAGAGCTTATCTTTATTTTGGAGGCGGCGTACCCGAGGGAAAGGTGGCAGACCCCGGGACGGCGCGGGTGGTGGAGCTCGGCGAGGACATGATCAGCATCAAGGGAGAGCCGGAGGTTATCGACGTACCTTATCTTTTTGAGGATTCCGGCATACATAAGGCAGGAAACAAATATTATTACACCTATTGCACCAATTGGCAGGTGGACGAGGCGGGAACCTTAAAATACGGTATTCATAACGCCGAAATCGTGAGCCTGGAGAGCGACAGTCCCATGGGCCCTTTTGTATTTAAGGAAAGGATTCTGGAGAATCCGGGTACCTTCTGCGGGCTTTACGGAAACAATCACCATTGTGTTTTCAGCTTTCAGGACAGGTGGTATATCACCTATCATTCCAGGGTGCTGGAGAAGGCAATGGGCGTGGAGCATGGCTACCGCTGCACCAACATAGACGAATTTACCATGGGGGAGGACGGAACCATCGGCGTGATCCGTCAAACCGCCAGCGGGAGAGAACAGCTTAAGAACGTGGATCCCTACAGGGAGAACAATGCGGCCAATATGGCTATGAATGCCGGACTGGACACGGCGCCGCTTGAGGACGGGGAGCCTGGCACCATGATCCTGACCGGTATCGACAGCGGAGATTACATGAAGGTGCAGGGCGTGGACTTCGGGGAAAACGGGCCGGAGAGTCTGGAATGCCTGCTGAGAGCGGAAGCCGGGGCGGATCTTTCTTCCTGCGCGGTGCGGGTCAGCGTGGACATGCCCTGGGGTGACGTGATCGCCTGGCTGAATCCGGAAGCAGGGGAAGGCTTTACGGCGTGCAGGGCCTCACTGGAGAAGAAGATCACCGGAGTGCATGATCTGTATTTCGTTTTCGGCGGCAGCGGCTATGAGATGAAATCCTGGAAGTTTGAATAATAGAGAAAACGTGCAAGAAATTGCTGTAAAGGAAGTGAAGAATTAAAATTTAAATACGAGGAGGTATTAAAATGAAAATGCGTACGAATTTTCGACGCAGGCTGACACTGCTTATGGCAGGCTGTCTGGTGCTTGGAAGTATCCAATTAACCGGATTCCCTGTGCAGGCGTCCCAATTTGGGGGGGGTATTTTGAGTGATGCCGACAATGAAGCACAGGAATCGGTTTCCGGCGGTGACAGTGTCAGTTCCGGGGATCCGGTCCGTGCAGCCGGAGAAAACGGTGGTATAGCCGGAGAAAGCAGCATCACAGAGGTTACATACCGCTTAAGTGATCTGCAGCAGGGAGACGGGACCTGGGGTGTGACAATTACGCCACAGGGAACCAAAGAGATGCAGTTACACTATACTGCGCAGTATGGACAGGTTAATTACGCAATTCCACAGGCAGTAAAGGATGCCGGCTTGCTAAAGTTTACCTGTAATCTCACCTCCGGCTCTGCCGACAGCTTTGCCGTGAAATATTTGGACGGCGATGAGCGGCAGGCAGGGGTCGGCTATGGGAAGACAGCGCTCTCGGTGGGTGAAAGTGATGACCAGACTGAGGCGGGTTACGGAGCTGATGGGCTGGAGTATATTGGCTTCATGAGTACTGCGAACGGGGAAAACGATATTACCATAAGCAGCATTACGTTTACGGTCAGTGAGTATGTCCCCCAGCCACCGGATTCAGGGGATGATTCTGACACAGAGACGGAATTGACCTATACGGCGGAAGAGTTAGGAGCTTACGGGCGCTGGAACAATGTGCCGGTAGCTCTTACCGATGGGAAGCTGGTTATCACATTTGTGGAACGGTACAATGAATCTTGTCTGGATCTGCCCAAGGCTCTGGATATGGCCAGTTGCGAGAGCATTACCATCAGGACGGCGGATCAGAGTGGTTCGGTGGCCTTTAAGATCTATGACAGTGCCAAAACAGAGCTGAAGGCTTACTATGGAAATTCCGGTCAGAATGAATATACTTTTACTCCTGATTTCAGTGGCAGCGCCGCCTGTATCGGAGTGATGGCAGACAGCGATAGCGACCTGTACCCGTTCACGGCTCAAATGGTCAGCATTACTTTTCGGATGAAAGAGGTACCGGGCGATGAACCGACAGATGGCAATAAGTATCCCGCAGAGAATCTGAAGGCTTACGAGCGCTGGAGCAATACGCCGGTGGCACTCACTGACGGTAAATTGATTCTGTCATACAGTAAGCAGTGGGAGGAGTATTGTCTGGATCTGCCGGAGGCGCTGGACATGTCCGCCTGTGAAAATATTACCATCAAGACGGCCGATCAGAATGCTGCTCTGGCGTTCAAGATCTATGATGGGGCCAAGAATGAACTGAAGGTCTATTATGGCAATTCCGGTAAAAATGAATATTCCTTTGTGCCGGATTACAAAGGCAAGGCCGCCTGTATCGGTTTTATGTGCAGCGATGAAAATGACGCGAAAACCGATGCGTCAGCAGAAAAGAACGATTCATTCAGCAGCCCGCATACCGTTCAGATCGTCAGCATCGAGTTTACGATGAACGGGGAGGCTGAAGAGATCCCGCTGGGCGACAATCTGATCCAGAATCCGAACTTTGCCGAGGTGGACAATCTTGCTGTATGGGGGGCGGAGCAGGGTTCTGCGGTGATCACAGCTGAGACTGCGGCCCAGGCAATATTCGATGATGTGATGACCTACGGAAAGATTACAGCCCGTGAATCCAATTATAATTGTTTTGCTCAGGATATTACGAGTGTCGTCAAGAAGAATGTTGAATACCAGTATACCTTCTATGTGAAGCTGGACGAAGCGGATTATGCCGGACAAGCGGACGAGATGCGCACCGTGCAGATGGCTCCGTTTATTGTCGCGGATGCCACACCCAATTATTCCTGCAATTTGACCGGGGACACACAGAAGGTCCTGGAGCCCGGTGTATGGACAAAGTTCACGGGAACCTTTACTCCCTCCTGGACAGGTGAACTGAACAGGATCGTGCTGCGTATTTTGGAACAGGGAACGGAGTATGGCAGCGGCCCCGGTGTCAAAGGTACATACTATGTCACCGGTGTGGAGCTGCGTGAAATGATCCAGCCGGAGAAGGAGATTCAGACGGATGTTCCCGATCTGAAGGAAGCTGTTGCCGGTGAGATGGGAGACGATTTCCTGACGGGCGTTTCCATCGTAAATTCCGAACTGTCAGACGATCTGCTCATGCAGCTTGTCACAAAGCATTTTAATGCTTTAACGCTGGGCAATGAGCTGAAACCGGATGCTATGTTCGGTTATGCCAGCACTTGCCCGGGTACAGACACGGTATCGATCAACGGGCAGGAGCTTCAGGTCCCCAAGCTGGATTACAGTCGCGCTGAGATGACGTTGAACGCAATCTATGACTGGAATCAGGAGCATCCGGAGGATTTTATCAAGATCCGGGGCCATGTATTGGTGTGGCACTCTCAGACGCCGGAATGGTTTTTCCACGAGGATTATGATGCTGACAAGCCTTATGTGGCTAAGGATACCATGAATCTGAGGCTGGAATGGTATATTAAGACCATGGCTGAGCACTTTACCGGTCCGGACAGCAAGTATAAGGATATGTTCTATGGCTGGGATGTCGTCAATGAGGCAGTCAGCGACGGCACCGGTACTTATCGAAGCGATCAGGAGAATTCCAGCTGGTGGGCGGTATATCAGAGCAATGAATATATTCTCAATGCCTTTACATATGCCAATAAGTATATGCCGGCAGATGTGGAATTGTACTATAACGATTACAATGAGTGGTTTACGAATAAACGCAATGGTATTGTACAGCTGCTGAAGGACGTCAAGGCTGCTCCCGGTGCCAGAATCGACGGCATGGGAATGCAGGGACATTATCAGACAGGAGGCTCTCCTACTGTTGCGGAGTTTGAGGCGGCGGCAAAGGCTTACTGTGACGTGGTAGGACAGGTGCAGATTACCGAGCTGGATATGGCGGCAAGCAGCTCCTACGACGGAACCAAGGCTACGCTGGAAGCGGAATACGAGAGACAGGCTAAGCGTTATCAGGAAATTTACACCTCCGTCCGCCGGATGAAGGAAGAAGGTTATCATGTCGGCGGTATTACAATCTGGGGTGTGATTGATAAGAATTCCTGGCTGCAGTCATCCAGCTCCGTGGGAGGCGGAACCGACGGCACAAGAAAGCAGTGTCCGCTTCTCTTTGA
>CAZAMX010000002.1:0-37276 GCA_964486095.1 uncultured Acetatifactor sp.
TGCTGCAATAGTTTGCCGCTTCAGCCCTAATCTGTCAGCAAATTTTTGCTGTGTCAGCCCTAATGAGCTTCTAAGCTGTTTTATTCGCTCTTTCAAATTTTTCACCACCTTTCAAAATTTATAATAACCCTTAAGAGCAATTTAGTCAACAAAAAAGTATTGACAAGCGCTATTAAATTGCTTATAATAGCAATATAATCAACAAAGGAGGTGAGAGAACTGTATTTTCAAAATGTACTAAATACGGTTGTTATCACAGTCGCGATATTCGCGTTGGCAATTTCTAAGAAGGTATTTAAGTATCCTTCTTGCTATTGGCATTACAGAATTTATGTGATCGTCGTGGTTGTTTTATGGGCAATTTGTTCATTTCCTCCGCAACATCCATAGAAATGCGGTCTACATATTTTATAGCTTCAGCCCAGTTGCTTTTTGCAATAAGAAGATTTATCACCCCAAGTTCATCCCTGACAGGCTTTGGGAGATAAATGTAAACAAGTGAGTAGCAGGATGAATATTCAGAAACGGCTTCTTCCGTCCGAAGTTGGCAAGTTTTATTAAACGCTGAAAGGAATTTTTCAAATATTTCGCGTTTGTGCAATACGGATTGTTCATAGGATTTTTGTTCCAGTTCCATTTTCTTTATCCTGTACTGGTGATGATTGTTAATTATAGCAACAAATATGGGGGCAAGAATAGCGACAATAGCAGTAATGGAAGGCATAAAGTTATTGATTTTTTCAAGCATGGCGTTTCTCCTTTGTATATTTAAGGAGATTATACCACAAGATGATAAAAACTCAATAAGGGAGGTGTAACTATGAGTGATAAAGAAAAAAACATTATCCGACGTATTTCTGACTCCATCCAGAAACTGGACAAAGAAAAGCAAAACTATATTCTTGGTATCACAGAGGGTATGGTGATTGCCAGGGACGGCAATGTAAAGATCGCTGGCGAGGATAAGCAGTTGCAGGAAGTGTAGGAGGGAGGCGACAGAGGGATGCAACAAAAAAATAGCAGAAGGGGGGGAGGACGGTGAAACTATTTAAAACAGTATACAAAGCGGGAAAAGACGGAAAAATCGAAAAAAAATATATATTCAATGGAGAAGAGCTTGCCACAAAGTCTGACGTGTACGAGTGGCATTTAAAAGGCCGCTCGTACACAGATGCTTGCTATATACGAAGTAAATTAGCGATTATACTTTCGATTATAAGTATGGCAATTTCTATTATCTTTGGTGCTATATGTATGTTGTTCACTTAAGAAAAATCGAAGCAGCAAGTGCAAGCATTGAAATAGCAACCGAAATGGATGAGGTTATAAGAGGAACAAACCATTTCACAAAAGATTCACTTCTGTCTTCAACATATTTGTTACCGAGAGGGGTTAATCCGATGTAGCCTTCAGATGATGTGCTACTAATATCAAAAGTAATCCCATTTTCATCTCGATATGCTGCATAGTGCTGAGGACAAAGATATAGAGCGGCGATACGTCCATCCTCATCGAACTTTTTTTCAATGTGTTCCAACTTGATTTCATACTTGCGGTGGAGATATTTCATGACACGAAAGGTCTTTCGATCAATGACATAAGGCATTTCTGCGGAAGACTTCATTGATTCAGCGTTGGAAAGTATTGCTTCTTTTTTTCAGCAATAACCCTTATAGAACATTTGCCATTGATATTCAAGAGGCAATTATCAAGACATGATTTCATTTGCTCATTAGCACTCATAAAAGGGCAGCAAGGAGTAGTTGTATTTGACATAGAATTACCAGCTTTCTTCTGTACTCGGCCCTGGCGGGGGCCTGTACAAACAGTATAAGGAAGGTAACAGAGGAATGCAACAAAAAATTAGCAGAAGGGGGAGATGATCTATGTGCCGCGATCTCCATTAAGCGCAGAACAGCGGAGAGACTATAAACTCAAGGATTTTAAGGGATGGATTCATAAACAAATGAAACTGAAAGAGAAAAACCAGAATGACGTAGCAAAGGCTTTGGGCATATCTAAAGGAAGGATTTCTCAGATGCTTAAAAACTATGACCCTAAAAAAGAAAAAGGAAAGCAAGGCGAAAAAGACCCCTTTAGCTACGGGCAAGTCCTAATATTGTGCGAGTTGTTCGACGCGGATGAAGAGGAAAGAAAAAAACTGCTGATGCTGTGAGCAAAAGGGAAGGAGGCTAAAAAGTGATACATAAGTTTATAGGCGCTGCCGGGTTTGTGCTGGTGATCTTAGGAGTCGGATGTATAGACAGCCCATCCATGCTGCTACCGATTACCATGATCGGCACAGGGGCGGCGATGGCAGTGTTATCTGCAGGTGGGGCGGCAAGATGGAAGAAAAACGAAAGGGCACAATGCGGGAAATGACCGAAGACGAGCGCCGCCATACTGCCATAAAGGCGTATTTTCAGGCTTATGAAGAGTACAGGCAGTTGGATAATGTGAGGCATCACTTATATGCTGATGTGTACGGCAATGCCCTGATAGAAATTCACCGGTACTATGGAGAGCGGAGGGGAGAGCTTGTCCTGCGGGTGAAGCGTAAGGACGAGGATCTGGAAGGGGTATCTGCAGAGACGGCAGCCTATGAATGGGCGGCTGATTCCTTACAGGACATGATAAAGAAAGTGAGTGCAGAGCAGGGTCTTGCCAGGGAATCGGCATAGAAGGTTAAGTAACTGTTAATATCCTGTCATACGGTTTGGTATCGAAAGGATGATTCATCACAACAAAATGGAAAGGAAACGGCCGGCGAATCATCGCCGGCCGTAAACCTAAATCCTTATACTGATAACCACAATTACAGTATAAGGGTATGGGTTGAAAAAGTCAAGAAAAATGGGGAGTTTTGCTCCCTTAAGTATCTTGCTAAAGCTATTAACGATAGGACCAAAGGAGACAATCAACCATGCCCTACATAATGGAGACATGCAAGGCGGGGAAGACGTTTGAAGTCTGTAAATATTATACCTTCCGGTACAATGTCAAAGGGGAGAAGAGGGGGAAGAAAAAGAAGCCGACGACCGAAGCGCAGGAAAAGGTCAATCAGCGGATGCGGGCGAAGGAGCTTCGGCGGCTGATGAATGATAACTTTACGGATGGGGACAGCCTGGTCAGGCAGGACTTTTCCAAAGAGCATTATCCTGTCGGGAGTGAGGACATGCAGAAGATGATGACGAAGTTCCTCAGGAATCTCAGAAAGGAATTTCGAAAGCAGGGCCGGGAGCTGAAATATATTTATGTGAAGGAGATCGGGAAGAGAGGCGGCCGGCATGTACATATTCTGATGTCGAAGGTGGACACGGATACCCTCATGAGATGCTGGCCGCACGGAGGCATTCATCTGGACCCGCTGATCAGCGGCGGGCAGTATGCAAAGATTGCGGAGTACTTTATCAAATATGCCCGGAAGACGGAAGAGACCGAAGGAAAGCTCATCGGGAAACGCTGGTATGCCTCCAGAAATTTAACGCGGCCGGAGCCCGAAAAAAAGGTGATCTCGGCGGCATACTTTCGGAAGACCATTCAGCCGCTGGAAGGGTATGTTCTGGACAAGGAGTCGGTGCAAAGCGGTATTTCAGAGTTTACAGGCTACGGATATTTTTCCTATACATTAATCAGAGTAGAAGATCGGCTGAGAGAGAAGCCGGTCGAAAAAGAGACAGCCGGAGAAAAGAAGCCGGCCAGAGAAAAGAAGCCGGCCAGGGAGGCAGAGAGGCGGGCAGAAAGAAAAAAGGCCGGTAAGGCAGAGAAGCAGGCAGGGGCGCCGGAGACCGGGACCGGCAGAAAGCAGGCCGGGAAGGAGCCGGAGAAGTTGAACAGAGTGGACATCTACATCAATACGGACATCAGAGGCGTGAAGGCCAGGAACGGGACGGCCTGGTACATTCTGGAGACAGAGACGTCCCGGGGGCCGGCCAATGTAGGGGACAAGCTCCGGCTGGAGCAGCACACGGAGAAGCAGGCAGAGCTTGCCGCACTTCTGGCAGCGGCCAGGAGGATTCGGGGAGCGTGTGAACTACACATATTTATGGAGTCGGAATTCGTTGCTGCCGGGTGGAGGCTTGGATGGATAGAGGGCTGGAAGAAAAATGACTGGAAGACCAGCAGGGGGGAGCCGGTCTCATTCGGCGCAATGTGGCAGGAGCTGGATCAGCTCATCGGCACCTGCCCTGTGGAATTCCATATCAGAGAGCATCATCCGTACAGCGAATGGTTTAAATTTGAAGCAAAGAGAGAAAAGGAGAAGAGACATGTTTGAGAGATTCGGAGAATTTGATTCAGCAGCGGAAATCAATGAAGCAGCTGTAAATTTAAGAAAAGAGGGAGATCGGGAGAGCGTCCGGATCTTGGCGGTGGAAAACGGAATTGATGAAGATGTGGTTCAGGCTTTTCTGGCAGGAGAGATTCTTTATTTGTGTGATGCAATGTCCGCGGCAATCGGCAAGATCGAGGTGGAAGCGGCAGACATGAAGGCAAAAGAGATCATGTCAGACTGGGCAGATTACATTAAGGTGAGGTGCTTTGAGGATGAAAATATGGCCATAGCGGTCAGACGGAAGGATAAGAACCTCAAGAGCTGCATCGGAGAGTTGCTGAAATGGAGTTTTAAAAATCAAATTCCAATAGAAAAGGAAATCATGGCGGCAGCAGGCGTCAGTGCGGGGAGATGCACTCTGGGTATTCCGGGAATGGGTACCGCAAAGCAGATTATTACAAAGTATTATTTGGGGAGGCAGACTGAGAAATGAAAAAGAAAGCAATTGAAAAGGTTCCTTATCTGGGGCTGCCGAAAGTCAGCCCAAAGAAGGATGTGAAATTTATCGGTGTCACAAGGATCAAAAATGTAGCACATGAGCGGCATTTATTCCTGGAAGTATACCAAAATGAAGAGGATTCCAGAGAAGTGCCCGTTGTGAGAATTGTAATGACAAAAAAGGACTTTGGAACATACTTTCCGGAGATAGGCATCTGGTCAAGGAGCAATATTGAAAATGACTATGGCAAACTGATTTGGGAGGAAACGGGGACATCCTATAGGGAGCGGCAGAAGCAGAATATATTGTACGATGCAGAGAACATTAAGAGATTGCGGGGTTTTCTGAATGGGGAAAAGAATTTTGAGGACAGGATATGGTGGCAACATGTTGGGGAGGCGCAGTGGAAAATTGCGGACAACGAGAGAAGCGAGAGAAGAAAGCGTAAATATGAAAAGCGGAAGCGAGCCTTGCAGGACAGGATAGATCATACGCCGGTGCTTCCTGAACAGGCGATTCTTACCTGGGCAAACGAGGCGCTATTTAAGAACAAGCACTTTATTTATTACAAAAAGAAGGGCAGGAGGGTAACAATATGCTGTTCCGCCTGTGGAGGGGTGAAGGAAGGGGTATGGAAGCCGGGAGATACCTATGAGAGCATGTTCTTCGAAAAACGGCTGGACAATCCAATAAACAACTGCCTGGGAACCTGTCCGATATGCGGCGCAAGTGGCATATATAAGGCCGAGGGCAATGCAAAAAGCAATTACAGTGAAGCAGTGTATACATTTAAGGCTGACAGGTACAAGGAAACTGGAGCAGTCATCAGATATATTCAGATCGAAAAAAGATGGGTGCTTGAAGAGAGTATAACCGATCAGGGCGGGCCGGTTATGATAGGAGCATATGAGCAGATGGAAGGTGTTGAGATTGCCAGGGAGTACATTTACAAGGGTAAGTGCCAGAAAGATTTTCACAAGCAGGACTATTACAGGAACAAGGATTACTGGGATGACTGTAATCTGTATGGGTCAAACAGCATCAGTGTGAAACCGGCTCATCTCTATCCGGGGTTTTTTGAGGATCTGAAAGGAACGGAGCTGCAGTATTCCGCAATAGATCTTTATCAGGCAGCAGTCAGAGAGATAAACGCCATGGATTACCTGGAAAGGTACATACAGATGCCACAGATTGAAATGCTGGTAAAGATGAAGCTGTATGGAATAGTTGATAGTTTAATTCGGAGTTATTGCGGAATCATTGCGGACGAAGATGCAAAACAGCCGGACAAGTTTCTGGGAATTCGGAAAGAAAAAGTAAAATTTTTAATGGAGAAGCGGGGGGACTTGAATATTTTATCTGTTCTGAAGATAGAAAAATGGATGGAGCAGGAATGGACAGATCAGCAGGTGGAAGCGTTAGCAGAGATAGATGTCAGAACACAGGATATTGAGATGGTGCAGCGGATTATGACGCTACAGAAAGCGCTGAATCAGATCGCAAAATACGCAGGGTGTAATTATGGAACTGGGTGCGGTACTGCAACGTCGCGGTTAAAACATGCAGCCAGGACGTATCTTGATTATCTGCAAATGAGAGAGCAGCTGGGCTACGACTTGCATAATACGATATACCAGAGGCCGCGGGATCTCGAGAAAGCGCATATAAAGATGGTGGAAGAGAGAGATAAGGGGAAATTGGATCTTAGAAAGCAGGAAGTTGCTGAAAAATATCCTCTGATTAGAAAGAATTACAGGAAACTCAGGAACAGATTATATTATGAGGATAAAAACTTCCTGATCCGGCCGGCCAGGTCTGCAGAAGAAATAGTAATGGAGGGCCGGATTCTCCATCATTGCGTAGGTGGTGACAATTATCTGCGGAAACATAATGACCAGGAGAGCATCATTTTAATGCTGCGGCATAAAGAACAGCCGGAGATTCCATATATTACGGTGGAGATAGACGGGGAGAGTATCAGGCAGTGGTATGGGGCATACGACAAGAAGCCGGACAAGGATAACATGCAAAAATGGCTGGACGTTTATATAACAAGACTAAAATGCGGACAGCTGGGTCAGGCAGATGCGGCGGATCCGGATGGCATGGAGCGGGAGAGAATATTGGCATAGTAGTTTTAAGACGGAAAAATGAAAAGGAGGCAGAGATAGATGGAAGAAATGCAGCAGATCACGCTGGATCAGTGGTTGTCCTGGAAGGATGACATCAGGGAAAAGCTCCGGGAGGCATCGGAGAATTTTGTACATATTGGTTACCGTCTGAAACAGATCAGAGATTCGGAGATGTTTAACGGGGAAGCGGATATATTCGGGTTCGCCATGAAGGAGTATGGCCTGAGTAAGAGTACCACATCAAGATTTATTGCCATTAACGAAAGATTTTCGGAGGGTGGCAATTCGCTGGAGCTGCGCCGGGAGTACAAGGCGCTGGGGAGCAGTAAGCTGGCAGAAATGCTGGCCCTTCCTGACGCGGAGTGTCAGATGATTACCGAACGGACAACGGTGAAGGAGATTCGGGAACTGAAAGAATTTTCCCGGCAGCAGGCATCAGAACCGGAGGGAGAAGAGGGCGGCCAGGAAGGGGAGGAAAAGAAGCTTACACCCCTGCAGAGGTGCCTGGTAGACTACTTCCGGGATAAAAAAGAAATGCTCAATGGGGTCATGAGGGCGTATCGTGAGGATGCTTTGAAACTGGCAGCAGAATTAATGAATCCGTCCGGATATGCTACCCATAAGAAGGGTATTTGCTTTCTGTTTATGTATGAGTATGAGAAAGGCGTTATGGCCAAAATCTTGACGGAGCCTGAGCCAAGGAGGATGTCCTGGGAAGCGTTTTTGTGGGAGTTGGACTTGATATTCGGGGATTACTACAGAAAATCGGGGTGCGATGATATATATGGGGAATATTATGAGGCGGTCGAAAAGACGGATGAAGATGTGCCGGCACCGGAGCCTGAGTCGGAGGAAGCTGAAAAGCCGGAAGGTGCAGAAAGTCAAGATGCGGCGGTTCTTGTTGCGACGTCGCAACAGGAGGATACAGAAGAAAAAGAATTGGCATCTGGAGAAGTCGATCAGGCCCCCGTGGAAGATGTGGAAGAGCCGGTACAGGATCCGGAAGAAATTAAGATACCGGAAAAGCCAGAAGGCGCAGGAAATCAAAATGCAGCGGCATCCGTTGCGACGTCGCAACGGGAAGATCAGGAAGAGGATGGGGCTGATGAAGAGCTAGGGGCGATATGGTGCCAGATTGTGGATCTGGAAGGGGATATTTTTAATTTTGTAGGTTATTACACTGAATATGCCGCAGCGAACGGAGACATACCGTTAGAGAAGCTGAGGCAGGCATATAAAAATACGATTGACATGGCAGCAGGCATGGAAAGGCTGTTAATGAGCATAGAAAGGGGAATCAAAGCAGATGAGTAAAAATGCAGAGATGGCGGTACCGACAAAGAAGCGGGCAGAGAGTTCGGTAATACAGATCGGCACCTGCAGGTTTTGTGGGCAGACCTATCAGCTGGAGACCAGCGGAAGGTGTTCCGAAGAGCAGCTTAATGAGTGGGCCACGGAAAAATGCGACTGCAGTGAGGCCAAAGAAGAGCGGGAGGTGAAAGCTGCGGAAGAAAAGGCGGCAAAAAATATAGAAAGATTATTTGGGAAATACGATACCGGAGCGATCCTTAAGGCAGCAATTCATTCCGTTTCAATCTGTGCGGTTGATTCCGTTGTGGTCAATGTCGGGAACGGGGTAAAAGCTACGCTGAAGCTGAATAAAGGGAAAGTACAGGTAAAAAAGACGATTACCGAAGAAAGCACGCTGGAGGGTTAAGATGAAAAGTATTATGCAGGACAAGCCGGCACATAACTGTTATCTGTGCATGATGCTCCACTCCGATTTTTCGGAGAAACAGATCCAGGAGCATCATGTGATCTTTGGCACAGCAAACAGAAGGCTGTCAGAAAAGTATGGGTTAAAGGTATATCTCTGTCTGGAACATCACGAGGCAGGCAGAGAAGCGGTCCATAGGAATGCCCAAATTGCGCTGATGGTCAAGAAAGAGGCGCAGAGGACTTTTGAGAAGAGATGGCCGGGACTTGATTTCAGGAAGATATTCGGGAAGAATTTTTTGGAGGATGCCGATCGTATTGAAAGCGCAGTCCGGCAGCAGGTTTCAGGAAGAGATAAAGGCGTGGAGCCTGGATTTGTGTATGTAGGCTTGGACATGGGAAAGGATTTCACGGCGTGGGGGGATATATGAAAATTAAACCAATTTTATTTAACACCGAAATGGTCAGGGCAATCATCGAAGGAAGGAAAACGGTTACTAGAAGGATTTGTAAGGACTGCAATGATTTTGTCATTCCGGACATGAGCTTTTATGATTCGGCCCGGCGCACTTATGCGGTACATGGATATACCGACAAAGAGCATAAAAATCAACTATTCACAGCGGAAAGACCCTGCCCGATCTGTCCGGAAGATATACTGTATGTCCGGGAGACCTGGAGTTGGGAGGCGTGCTGGGATTGCGGAATGAATACAGAAGAGCATAATTGCTGTGATGAATCGGCAAAGAAAATTTTTAATCAAGATAAAGGAGAATATGGTTGTTATGTATACAGAGAATCATTTGGAAATAATGAATATCCGTCAGTAGGTGTTTGGCACTCGTCAATCCATATGCCAAGGGAAGCTGCCCGGATCTGGCTTAAAGTTAAGAATGTAAGGGTGGAGCGACTGCAGACAATCACAGGGTTAGGGATATTGGCGGAGGGTGTTTGCAATCAGCAAAGCAACCCAACAATGGGAAAGCGCTGGGAGAACTTACAGAGGATGGAATTTGAAAAGTTATGGGACTCCACCATAAAGGAATTGGACATAGAAAAATATGGTTGGGGAGCAGATCCCTGGGTGTGGGTTATTGAGTTTACGCGGTGCGATCCGTTGATCCAGGAATTTCCGAAGGGGCTGCAGAAATAGTACGGAGGTAAGGGAAAAAATCAGGCGGTATTAGATGAATAGTCCCTCCCCGGATCCTTCCGGGTACCAGAGAGGGACACCAATCATGCCTCCCGCCCATCCATTAGTTTTTCCAGCAAGCTGAGCCCATAGCCAAGAAAGGCCCGGTCCCGTGCAGACAGTTTATCCAGCAGCCGCAGGAACCGGCTTAAGGGATAGCCTTTGCAGATCATCCTGGGTTTGTCTGCCGGATCGGGAAGATCAGTGAGGCCTAAAAGGTAGTCAGTGGATACGCCGTAAAAGCCGGCGATGGCAATTAGCGTATCCAGGTCCGGCTCATTGCGGCCGGTCTCATAGGCAGAGATGGTTGGGACGGAGCAGTGCAGGGCGGAGGCAAGCTCTTTTTGACCGAGGCCGCGCTGGGTACGGAGTTGTTTTAGGGTTTTGGATAGTTGAATCATGATAGCCCTCCTTTAAATAGTATTTATGAGAATAACTTATAACGGAGGTCAGGGAAAGGTGGATAAGATGGAAGGGCGTGAATTTCTGAGAGAAATAAGAGAGTCGAATAAGACGATAGAGATTTTAAAGCGGCAGATTCAGATTGAGGAATCCAGACTGACGGACATATCCGTGCATTATAAAGACATTCAGGTGCAGACATCTGGATCCGGGAATATGATGTGGGAAAAGGTACCGGAGATAGTGAGCCTGATAAACCAGATGGAAAGTTATTCCAGGGAGTTGGTGAAGAAGAAAGATTATGCCATATCCATCATCCGGCAGTTAAAGCCCAGAAGACAGTCGGTGCTGATGCTCTATTACATACAAGGCAAAACCATGGAGAAAGCGGCGGAAGAGATGGGAAAGACTTACCGGTGGTTTTGGGCTGAGCTACAGGCAGCAGGCATGGATTTTTCAAAGATATTTGAAGAGGAAAAGATAATTGCCCCGGTTTCGTAGTGAGCCGGGGCAATGTTTTAAGCGTTTTTCCTTTGCTGGTGGTAAATGGCGGTTATAGATTAGTGAGGTTTTTATCTCCGTATTTTTCCGCATAAGCACCCATATCTAGTACCAGCATACTTAGGAAACCTCCGGGATTCGGAACGATGCTTTCAAGCGGACTGGCCTCAGGGGCTGGTTTCCCGTCCTCCAGTTCATCCAATACCCAGCCGGAAGCGGCATCAGTGCCCATGAGGATAGCTTCTGCCAGTGTGTCGCCGCCGCTTACGCAACCGGGAAGATCAGGAACTACTACAGCATAAGCTCCTTTCCTTTCATCATCAGGATAAAAACAAGCAGGATAAGTTAATTGCATATAAGCCTCCTTTATTATGTGCAGGGCTACTTATCAAGGATCATTTTCTTTTTATTGACTGCCGGACTTAGGTATTTGTAGATAATCAATCAGGGCAGTTTCCAAAAGCCGGGAATAGTTTACCTTTTGTTCTTCTGCAATTCTTTTCAACCATGCCGGAAGAGTGATGTTTGTTTTGACGCGTTCGTTATCACGTTTGGCCCTGTAAAGATCAGGATGGATTGTGACTGGCATAACAACCATGCCCTCAATTTCATCATTTGGGAGTGAAAGTGGGGGTGTCGGTATTTCATCTCCATCCTGTTCCAGGCCATATACATGCAGGCTGGCCGCTTCTGCGGCCATCTGTCCGGCATGTGCGAGATTTTCACCATAGCTGAAACAACCGGGAAGATCAGGGAACGAAATGCCATAACTGCCATCTTCTCCAGGTTCCAATACTGCGAGATAGGTTAAACTTAACATAGATTAATCTCCTTACATTGTTTATTATACTTATGCGCCTTTTTTGTGCGCATGTCAATAGGATTGCGTATAGAATAAGCGCATTTTGCAAAAAACAGGAAAAAGGCAGCAATATTTCATAAGTAAATTCCTTAATAAAGCGAAATATTAATTTCATTGTAAGCTACAATGTATCTTGCAATGACAAAACGCATATGCTATAATGCCAGTAGGCAAAAGGCGATAATAAGTCCATCTGGACAAAGAACGAAGCCCCAAACCGTGGTGCAACACGGTCGGGGGCTTCTTCTTTTCTTTTAAGGTGGCAAAGCACCCACCAGGCTATTTGTTGTCCTTATGGTCGCCATCTAACCATTTGATGATGTAGTGGCAGGCTACACCAGCCGCAACAGCGACAAAAAAGGCGATAATAACTTCCATCCAAACACCTCCTCCCGTTGCCAGGTATCGGTTGGACAACGATACTATTATATCATGCGCCTCAGCGCAATTCTACATTTTTCTAAATAAAATAGCTTATACAGTCAGGCAGATGGGAAACCGCGTGGCATGTACAGCTTTATCAGTCGCTATGTTTAAGCCTGGGATCATTGAAAAAGTTTTTTAAGAAAATTTCAAAATTTCATAGAATTACATAAAGGATCTGTGATATAGTGTAATCAGTGAGGTAGGGACAAGAGAGTCTCTGCCTCATTTGTTTGTGGAGGAAAGAGATGGCAAAGGACTGGAGCAAAGCGTTTTATAATTCTGCTGTCTGGAAGGCGCAGCGGCAGGCAATCCTGAAACGGGATAGATACAGATGCACGGAGCCGGGCTGTCACAGGACGGCGGAAGAGGTGCATCATATCGTGGAGCTGACGGAAGCAAATGTCAATGATCCAAAGATAGCGCTGGATCAGAATAACCTAAGATCCCTGTGCAGTTCCTGCCATAAGCGGATCACCAGAGCGATGAAACAGAAGGCAGCAGGAATACTGGAAGACATAGTATTTGATGAGGACGGTTACCCGGTGGCAGCAGCCGGCTATCCCCCCCGGAGGGGTAGCTGAAAATTTTGCAGAGAAAAGACCGACAGCCTCCCATCTCTGTTACTGACCGGGGTAACGCGCGCGGGAGGGGTGTAGGTAGAAAGGGGAATCGGATGGCAGAATTTAAACCTATTTATTCGTATAAACAGCTATTTACAAAAATAAACACGGAAAAGAAACGACTCAATGAAATCTTCAAAAACATAGAAACGACCCGGCTAAAATTAGTTGAAAAATTAATTGATGATGCTGCTTTTCAATCGGTCACCCTGGAAGAAACCAGAGAAATTATTAAGAAGGACGGTGTGATCGAAGAGTATCAGAACGGCGCTAACCAGAAGGGGATCAAGAAAAGCTCTGCGGTGGAGGTCTATGATAAGATGGTCAACACATACGCCAAGATCATTAAGCAGTTATGCGAGCTGCTGCCGGAGAGGGTGGACTGGAGTGATCCGGAGGATGAAGAGAAGGATCCTGCGGAGGACCTGCTGGAGTATGTGGCAGGTTTAAAACGATGAGCGCCGTGAGTTGGCCGGAGGCCTATCTGGACGCAATCCATGCCGGGGATGAGGTGGTATCTGCAAAGGTACGGGAAGTATATGAGAGGGAAGTCGGGTTTATCCGGAATCCCCCGAAGGACTTCCCGTATTATTTTGACCCGGAACGGGGGAATCATCATATCGGCTTTATAGAGAAATTCTGCAAACAGTCCCAGGGACGGGAAAAGGCCAGAACGGCCATCAGGCTGGAGCTGTTTCAAAAAGCGAAGCTGCAGCTTGTCTTTGGCTGGGTGGAGAAGAGGACGAATCTCAGGCGCTTCCGGGAAGTGGATGATTACCGGGGAAGGAAATGCGGGAAATCCACGGAGACCGCGGCGGTGGAGTGGGATATAGCGCTGAATGACGGAGAGAGCGGGGCGGAGATATACTGTGTTGCCAACAAGAAGGATCAGGCAAAGATTATCTTTAATGCCTGTGTAAATATGCGCAAGATGTCAAATGCACTGGCAGCAGTTTCCAAAAAAAGGCAGTCAGACATTTACATAGAGTCATACATGAGCTTCATTATGCCGCTGGCATCCGATACGTCCACAATGGACGGCCTGAACGCACATTTCTTTTCACTGGACGAATTCCATGAGGCGAAGAATCGGAAGCTGTACGACGTCATGATACAGTCGCAGACGGCCAGGGATCAGCCGCTGGCCTGGCTGATCTCCACAAACGGATTGGTGCGGGATGGATTCTTCGATACACAGTATGAGTATGATTCCAATGTGGCCATGTGGCTGCCGGGCTGTCAGGATTTAAAGACTTTGCCGCTGATTTATGAACTGGACAGGCGTGAGGAATGGGAGGCGCCGGAGTGCTGGGCAAAGGCAAACCCCGGCCTGGGAAAGATCAAGAAATATACGGCGCTCCACGATGCTGTAAAAAAGGCTCATGCGGATCCGACTTTCCTGCCGACGGTGCTGACGAAGGATTTCAATGTGGCGGAAAATTCAGCGGAGAGCTGGCTTTCGTTGGATACGATTACTAATAAGACAATCGTGGACATGGAATTTTTGCGGAATTCCTATGCCGTTGGCGGCTGTGACTTATCCAGCACCACGGATTTAACCTGTGCCACACTGTTAATTCGTAAACCGGGAGACTCCCGTTTTTTTGTGCTGCAAAAATATTTCCTGCCAAAGCACAGGATCCGGGAAGGCGAAAATTCGGATAAAAGGGAGGCACCCTATCGGAAATGGGCGGAGGCCGGCTGGCTTTCGGTGAGTGAAGGGGCAACCGTGGACTTTCATGCGGTAACAGAGTGGTTTTTAATGATGGTGAAGGAATTCAACATCAGGCCCCTTTATATCGGCTATGACGCGGCGCTTTCCGGCTACTGGCGGGAAGAGATGGAAGCATATGGGTTCAACATGGAGAAGCTCAGGCAGGGACCGTTTACCTGGACCTATCCCATGAAGGAGCTGGGAGGTATGTTTCAGGAGGGGAGGGTCGTTTACAACGATAACCCCATGCTTCGGTGGTGCCTGTCAAATACCGGCAAGAAAACGCTGAACAAAGACGGAATAGAGTCCATCCAGCCGGTAAAGGTGAGCAGCACCCGCAGGATAGACGGGATGGTGTCTTTGCTCAATGCCTATACCTGCTTTAAAAACAATGAAGAGGACTATTTATCACTGATTAAGTAGAAACGGAGGTCCATGTATCTATGGGATTCTTTACAAATTTGATGAAAAACCTGCGGACGCGCCTGGGGGGTTACCTGGGATTTCAGGTGCGAAGCGCTCCCTTTGACCGTGAAGCCTGGTATCATGACACGTTCCGGGCCACGGTGGACGCCATTGCCTCACATGGGGCCAAAGGGCAGTTCCAGGCGGTGGTAATCAGTAAGGATGGAAGGATCAAGGAAGTGTTACGGAATGACAAGATGGCGCGGCTTTTGAACGAGAAACCGAATGACATTATGACCGGGACAGAGTTTAAATACCGCATGATCGCAAATTTGGAGACAAAGACCACAGCGGTTGCTTATGTGGATTGGGATGGCTCCACTCCTAAGGCGATCTATCCGGTGGACTATACCGGCTATGAATTCAAGAAGGTGCAGGGAGGCGGCTATGCGATAGAATTTACGGATTATGAGGGCGAAACCAGGGCGCTGCCGCTGGAGTGCTGCATCATCATGAGAAAGTTTTACAATGACAGATTGGCATCGGGGGACGGCAACATGCCGGTGTATAAGGTGCTGGATATGTCCAAGGCATCGGATGACGGTTTTATTGAGTCGTTGTCCGTGTCAAACAAGGTCCGGGGACTGATTAAGCAGAAAAGGGCGATGCTGGATCCGGAGGATGTGAAGAAAGGGCAGGCTGAGTTTTCCAGCAGATTTGCCCAGGCTGCCCAGAACGGGGGAATCGTTGGGGTAGACGCCATGGAGGATTTTATACCGTTGAACGTTTCGCCCAATGCGGCTAACGCGGCCCAGATGAAGGAGATCAATAACAGGATCTTCACCTATCTCAGGACGCCGGAGAAGATCGTGCAGAATTGCTATTCCGAGCAGGAAGGAATGGCCTGGCGGGAGGGAAAGATAGAGCCGATCTGGAATCTCTTTGCAGAGGCAGTGTCAGCTGTGTACTTTACAAAGCATGAACGGGAATGCGGCAATAAAATGCTGATGACCGGCGGCGTAATGATGGGCATGTCAGTCAATTCCATTGTGCAGATTCTGTCAGTGACCAAGGAAGTGGGAGAATTGACCACCAACGAGAGGCGGGAGCTGCTGGGGTATCCACCGGTGGAAGACGGGGATGAGCGGCAGGTGTCTCTTAATTATATTAAATCAAAGGATCAGAGCAAATATCAGGGAGGGAAAGACAATGCAGGAAAAGAATCGGCAGATGAGTCGGGGGCAGCAGGCGCCGGAGGAAGCGGCCAGGGAGCAGAGAAGGAAGATGAACAGCAGTAGGGAGATTTCCTTTCAGGTGCAGGCAAGATCGGCGGAGGAAGGGGAAGAGGACAAGAAATTGGTGGTAGAGGGCTATGCCGTCAGATTCAACTCGCCAACCGTACTGTTTGAGTATGATGGGGTCGAATACAAGGAGCAGATAGACGACAGGGCGTTTGAAGAGGCAAAGATGGATGATGTAATTTTTAATTACAATCATGCCGGGAAGGTGATGGCCAGGACCAGGAACGGAACCCTGACGCTTGAGGTAAGGGCTGACGGCCTGTTTATCCGGGCGGAGCTTGGGGGGACGGAAGAGGGCAGGAAGCTGTATGAAGAAATCAGAGGCGGTTATATCGACCGGATGAGCTTTAGATTCTCTGTAAGGGAAGAGGCTTACGACAAAGAGAATCATATGTGGACGGTCAGGAGGGTGAAAAAGCTCTATGACGTGTCCGCGGTGGATATACCGGCCTATGATGATACATCAATTGAAGCAAGGAAGAACTTTATCCTGGAGGCGGAGGCTCAGGAGAAAAGAGAACGTGAAGCGGCGGCTGATCTTCGCAGGCGGAAATTGGTGCTGAAAACCAAATTATTAAACATGTAAAGGAGAAGAGAAATGGAAAAGAGACTGAAAGAAATTCAGGAAAGGGCGGCAGTCATTTTGAAGGAGATGGAGGGCGACCTGACGGAAGAGCGCCTTGCGGAGCTGGAAGCGGAGCAGACAGAGCTGGCAAAGGAGAAGGAACTGCTTGAGAGAAAGATCAATGTGCGGGGCAGGCTGCAGAGCATGACGCCGGAAGAGGATAAGCCGGCGGAAGGGCCTGCAGAGGACGAAGCGGAGGCGAGAGCGGCAAAGATTCAGGAGAGCGGTCATTTGGTCATTAAGGCGGATGAGGTTCGGAAGTTCATGGGCGGCACCGCAAGGGCAGGCACGCTGGCAACGGGTACGCTTACCAAGCCCACCGGCACGGGGGAGACCATCCGGGATAACCTGGAGGGCATATCTTCCATTGTGGATCAGGTATATACCCAGGATTTGACGGGGATCACTTCTTACGAAGAACCTTATGTAGTATCTGAGCTTGACGCAAGTGAGCGTGAGGACGGAAAGGCGGGAACTGCATATGATCCGACCTTTGCGGTGGCGGTGATCCAGCCCACGGACATCAGTACAACCGCCTATGTGAGCAAGAACATAAAGCGGCTGAATCCTCTGGCATATGAGGAAAAGGTCCGTTCCATGGCGCTTAAGGCCCTCCGGCGGAAGCTGGCAAGCTATATTGCCAATGGAGACGGCAAGAATTTCTTTGGCATCAAGACGGCGAAGAATAAGGACGGAAATGCCATTTATAAGACCTATACCGTGGAGAAGGCGGAGATCAAGGATGATACTCTCCGCAATATTGTATTTACCTATGGCGGATCGGAAGAGATCGGCGCGGGGGCGCGGTTGTATCTGACAAAGGAGGATCTGGCTGCCTTTGGAAAGGTGCGGGGTACAAATGAGAAAAAGCCGGTTTATGAGATCACCGCGGATGCCGGTAACGCAAACTGCGGGACCATTAAAGACGGCGGGACGATTGTTCCCTATACGCTGGTGGGAAGCCTGCAGTCCCTTTCTACGGCCAAGCAGGGAGCGGAGCCTGTGCAGACCATGCTGTACGGGGATCCCAAAAACTTTGAGGTTGGCCTTTTTGGAGATTATACGATTGAAGTTTCCAAGGATTATAAGTTTGCGGAGGGGCTGCTGACCATCATGGGTGAGGTGATGGCCGGAGGGAACCTCATTGTGCATGAGGGTTTTGTGGTAGTGACATTAGCCGCAAAGACCAGTGCTTCCGCCGCTGCAGAGAGCGGAAAATAACAGGAGGGGAAGAATTGACAGAGCTGGAAAAAGCGGTAGCGGCGGCGCTGCGCCTGTCTGATGTGGCCGCGGAGAAGCTTCTGCCGACGATCAGGCGGAACATACTGGCAGCCCGGGCGGAGTTGATCCGTTCGGGCGTCTCTGCCGTGCTGGCCGAATCGGAAAACCCTCTGGTAGAAGATGCGGTCATCACCTTCTGCCTGTATAAGATGGACGATGAGGACATGGCGGAAAGGCACTGGTCTGCTTTCCAATATCAGCAGGATAACCTGAGAAAGTCAACCATAAGGGAGGCGGAGCCGGATGAAGAATGATGTTATCACGCTGATTGCGGTGGACATGGGGCAGGATAATGCCGGATTTCCCAAGGAATCCGGCAGGAAAGAGACGCCGGTCATGGCGGAGGTGAAGTCGGCTAAGTGGATGGAATATTACGAGTCCGTAAAGGCAGGCATGAATGTACAGCTGGTAGCGGCGGTTAATAGGGAAGACTACGAGGCAGCAGGCTTGAAAAAAGGTGACGGGCGGAAAATCCGGCCGTCACTTGCCGTACATGAGGGGATCACTTACAAGGTTATCCGGGCTTTTCGGAAAGGGAGAAAGCTGGAGCTGTCATTACAGGAGGTGGAGTAGATGGCGGGGTTTGATATTGATTTTCCGGATGATTTTTTGTCGGAGCTGCTGGATACGGATTTTGAAGAGATCGCGGAAGAGGCGCTGCATGAGTCTGCGCCGATAATGGTGCAGGCCATGAAAACCAGCTGCAGGCGGGTAATTGAACACGAAGGGGATTCCGAGCTTGTGGAGTTCATTAAGGCGGCAAACCCCAAAAAGGCAAAGACGGATGCCTGGATCTTAAACGTCGGCCCCAGCGGGAATTCTCAAAAGAAAAAGTACCATCACCAGGAATCAGGCCGGGAGTACCCGGTTTCCAACGTGCTGAAAGCCATATGGAAGGAGTACGGCATAGCCGGTCAGCAGCCGCCCCGGCCTTTTATCACGTCAGCGGTTAATTCCGTGCAGGATGAAGTCATGGACAGGATGCAGGCGGCTTATGATCGGAAAGCAGGTGCGGAATGAAGGTCAATGAATTGCTGGTGGAGGTCGGAAAGGCAGTGGGCTACCCGGTAGCGCAGGACATATATGAGGGCGCCGGAAAAAACATTACCTTTACCTATGAGGATGAGCGGGAAACGCTCTATGCGGACAACGAAGGTCAGGAAGAGACGGCCTGGCTCATGGTGTCCATGAACACGCCCCGGGATTACGACTATTTTCGGGACAAGGAAAAATTAAAGAGGGAGCTGCAGAAAAGAGGGTTTAACGTCGAATCCGTGCAGTCATGGCTGGAAAGTACCATGACCGGCACCCAGAGGACAAGGCGGACCGTCTTTTCCGTAAACATTACAAGGACAATTGAAAAACAGGAGGAAATGTAAAAAATGGCTAATTTTGGTTTATCAAAACCCACCATCGCAAAGTTGAATGTGGAGACGGGGAAATATTCGGATCCGTTTAAATGCGGACATGCAATCAATACTTCCGTTACCCCTAACTACCAAAGCGGATCACTTTATGGAGACAATATTCAGCTGGAACAGGTGGATGAGTTCAGCAATGCGAAGGTGGAGCTGGGGATTGATACGCTGCCCATCAAGGCGGCGGAAATACTTTTCGGGCATAAGATTACGGAAGACGGGGATGAAATTAACAGCACGGAAGACACTGGCTCTTATGTGGGTTATGGTTTTATTACGGTTGAAAAGCAGAACGGTAAAAATAAATACCGTGCCTGCCTGCTGCCGAAGGTAATCTTTACCGAAGGAGCGGAGAGCTTTCAGACGAAAGGAAATTCCATCCAGTTCGGGACGCCGTCTCTGTCCGGTACGGCATCGGGAAATTCGGATGGTATCTGGCGTTTTAAATCTCCTTATCTGAAATCGGAGAAGGAGTGTGATGAGTGGATTCTGAAGACAATGGGGCTGGATCAGGATCAGCCTGGAGGTGGAACGGAGCAGCCGGGAGGCGGATCAGGATCAGCGGAAAGCGGAACGAACCAGCCTGAAGCCGGAAGCAATACAGGGGAATCCGGGACCGATCCGGAGGAATCTGCAGGAGCATAAGTAATCATACGATCCCAGGGGCGGGAAGCCTCTGGGATTCTTTGTGCATATGGAAAAGTGAGACAAGTTTGGAAGTAAACTTCCAAATATTGAATTGATGTCCGCTGAAGCGGACAAGGGGTGTAAAAATGGAAAAGATGAAAAGGATTCTGATCGCCGGGCGGACGTATCCGTACAAAATCGACCTTAATGTATTGGAGGCGATTCAGGACGAGTATGGCTCCATCAGCCAGTTTGAACGGGAGTTGCTGGGCTACCGTTTCAGGTTGGACGAGGGCGGAAATCAGATATATTCCGAGGATGGCGAGCCGGTCATGTACAGGGTTGAGCCTTCGATCAGGGCAATTAAAGCAGTGCTTCCGGCGGCGATCAATGAAGGCTTGGCCATCGAGGCGGAGGAAAGAGGAAAGGAATACGTGCCGATAGCGGAGGAAGAGGTATTCCGAAACTGCACAATATCCTATGAGCTGTTGTCGCGTATGCTGCATGAAGAATTTAAGAGGTGCTTTGAAACAAAAAAATAATGACCAGAGGGAGAGCAGACGAAGAAAAGCCGATAGACTTTCTCTGGTTACGTTTCATCGGCGCGACGAGGCTGGGATTTTCCCATAAGACGATAGGTTTTCAGTACTTTGGATATTGGGCGGATTTGTTCGAAACCTACAAGAAAAATTATAATTTTGAGACCCAAAAGGGGATTTATCGGATTCTGGAAATGGAAGAGGTAAGTTCCCTTGATGTACTGTAAAAGTGGGGAGCAAGAAGAAAATGGCAAAAAAGGGAACGATTGGGGCACGGATCGTACTGGAAGGAGAAAAAGCATACAGGGAGGCTCTGAAAGGGATCAGGGCGGAGCAGACGGAACTCCGTTCGGAGATGAAGCTGTGCCAGTCTGAATTTAAGACCTCGCAGAACTCCCTGGAAGCGCTCACAAAGAAGCATGAAATCCTGACAAAAGGAATAGCGGTACAGACCGGCAAGATAGAAGTGTATCGTAAAGCCATGGAGGACTACGCCGGGAAGCAGGAGCAGGCATCCGAAAAGGTAAAGGAGCTGCAGACGGCTCTTGACCGGGAAGAAAAGGCCATGGAAGCCATGGGCTCCAGCGCCGGGAATAACACCCGGGCCATGGAAGAGCAGGCAAAAGTCATAGAGGACTTAAAGCAAAAGCTGGCTCTGGCGGAGGAAGGATTTAATAAGGCGGAACAAAAGACAAAGGGTTATCAGGCGTCCCTGAATAATGCCACCGCGGAGTTGAACGAGATGAAGGCGGATCTGGCCGCCACAAGCAGGTACATGGCGGAGGCGGAGAATTCAGCGGATAAGTGTGCAAAATCCATAGATGCGTATGGGAAAGAGACGCAGGAAGCATCAGCAAAAACAAATATTTTTGGAGATGTGCTGAAAGCAAATCTGACGTCAGAGGTGATTATTGCCGGTGTGAAAAAGCTGGCATCCGGAATCAAGGAGATTGCCGACTCTGCTATTGAGACGGGCTCATCCTTTGAGGCGTCCATGTCTCAGGTGGCAGCCACCATGGGGATCACTGTGGAGGAAATCGCTGCAGGCAGCAAAAGCTATGAGCTGCTGGCGGAGTCGGCGAAGTCCTGCGGAGCGACGACGAAATACTCGGCATCCGAAGCAGCAGAGGCCTTGAATTACCTGGCCCTTGCGGGATATGATGCGGCAAAATCAGCGGAGACACTGCCTAAGGTGCTGGATCTGGCGGCAGCAGGCGGGCTGGATTTAGCTTATGCTTCCGATCTGGTGACGGATTCCATGGCGGCCTTGGGGCTGGAAACAAACCAGCTTGACGGTTATATCGACCAAATGACAAAGACCTCCCAGAAATCTAATACCAGCGTTGCCCAGCTGGGAGAGGCAACTCTGGTGTGTGCGGGTACCGTATCCATGGCGGGGCAGTCTATAGGGACAATGAATGCGGAGCTGGGCATTTTGGCCAATAACGGCATCAAGGGTGCCGAAGGCGGGACGCATCTGCGAAATGTGATTCTTTCACTTTCCGCACCAACAGATACCGCGGCGCTGGCTATAAAGAAGCTGGGCCTGCAAATTCATGACGAACAAGGAAATATGCGGGATCTGAATGACATTCTGACAGACATGAACAAGGAAATATCGGGAATGTCCGCCGCCGAAAAGACGGATCTGATCAGCCGTATTTTTAATAAGACTGACATTTCGGCAGTAAACGCTCTGCTGAAAGGTACCGGGAGGGAATTTGACAGTCTGACCGCAGAGCTGCGGGACTGTGACGGGGCAGCTGCCGATATGGCGGATACGATGAACAATAACCTCAAGGGGGAAGTAACTATTTTAAAGTCCTCCCTTGAGGCTCTTGGCATTTCTGCCTATGAGATATTCGACAACGAAATGAAGGAGGCGGTAGACGGCGCATCGGAGGCAGTGGGGCGGCTTCAACGGTCTATCGAAGAGGGAGACCTGGGCGTATCGCTGAACAAGATGTCTGAAGCCTTGGGAGGCTTCTTGGAGAGCGCAATTGATGTAGGGGAGGATGCGCTGCCGATACTGATCGACGGGCTTACCTGGCTGTTGGACAATGCGGACCTTGTTGCCTCAGGTGTTACCGGCATTGTCGCGGCAAATATTGCAATGAATACCGTGGTCCCGGCCATAGAGGGAGTGCAGGCTGCTTGGACGGCATATAAAACGGCGAACGAGGGAGCAACAGTGTCACAATGGCTCCTGAATGCGGCTATGGAGGCAAATCCGGCAGGGATTCTGCTCACGGCCGTCGTGGGACTTACGGCAGCAGTGGGCGCCTATATTCTGATCAATAAAGATAACATAAGCGTGATGGACGAAACCACAAGGAAGACCCGGGAAATGGTTGAGGATGTGAACGCCCTGAATGATGCTTATGCCGACAGTGCAGCGGATCGGCAGAAATCCAGAGATGAGATGGAGCTGGAGGCTTCCCAGGCGAAGAAACTTGCCGACGAGCTGCGGGAGCTGGCGGAGAAGACGAGCCGGACCCACGAGGAAGAGGTCCGGATGAAGATGATCGTGGAGCAGCTTAACCAGATTATTCCGGATCTGAATCTGGCAATCAATGAGCAGACCGGTGAGCTGAACATGTCCACGGACGCCATCAATCTGAACGTTGACGCCATGATGGCACTGGGCAGAGCAGAGGCGGCCAGAGAAGACCTTACTAAGATCACAAAAGAGCAGTGGGAGGCGGAAAAAAAGCTCGCTGAACTGCGTGAGCAGGAGCAGGAACAGTATGCGGCAATGACAGAGGCGCAAGCGGCATATAACACGGCAGCACAGGAACAAAAGGCAAGAATGCTGCTGATGCAAGGCGCGACGATGGATCAGACGGATAAGCTTATGCGTCTGGAATCGGAGCTATATAACTCCAAGGCTGCATATGAATCCATTCAGGCTACTATTGCGGATACAGAGGCAACTATAGAGTCATATAGGACCGAGTATGCGTCTACCCTGGAGTACATAACAGAGCAGGAGAGCATGGCCAAAGGTTCCGTTGAAGAGCTTGGAGATGCGGCGGTGGGAACGGCGGAGGATTTCCGGGAGATGCAGGAAGGCGTTACGGCGTCGGCCGCGGAGATGGCCACGGGCGTTACATCCGCCTATGCGGATATGGAAACAGGCGTCACGGAAGCCTTTCAGGAGATGTATGCAAGCGTCTCTGAGTCGATAGAGAAGCAGACCAATTTGTTCACAAAGTTTAAGGGCGAGTCAGAGCTGTCTACAAAGGAACTGCTTGAAAATATGCAGTCCCAGGTGGATGGAATTACAAAATGGGCGGATAACCTGGAAGAACTGGCGGAAAGAGGTATCGATCAGGGTCTGCTAAAGCACCTGGCGGATATGGGCCCGGCAGGGGCGGGATATGCGGCTGCCTTTGCCAGTATGACGGACGAGGAACTGCAGAAAGCCAATGAGATGTGGGGACAGTCCCTTGTCATGCGCGATGAGACGGCAAGCAGGATAGCGGCGTCTTATGAGGCGGCCGGAAAAGGATCTGCGGATGGCTATTCTGACGGGATCGAAAAACAGATGGGGACGGTAGAGAGGACCTCCGGAGAGATGGCCGATAGGAGCCTGAAAGGAATGAATGTCACATTAGGCATAAGCGGCGGGGCAGAGGCAAGGGCGTTTATGGACATAGGGGAAAGCGCGGACAGAGGCTTTGCCAGCGGAGTTAGGAACGCCCTGGGAGATGTGACGGCTCAGGTAACGGCACTGGGTTATGCGGCACTAAGCGCCTGCCAGACAGCTGCCAGCAAGTCAGATTATGAGTCTATCGGGGAAAATATTCCAAGAGGAATGGCATCCGGAATCCGGGCGAAGATAGGAGATGCCGTGGCAGCGGCCAGGGATATGGTAGCACAGGTTTTGGCCGAATCAAAAAAGGGGCTTGATATTAACTCGCCTTCGAAAAAGTTCGAATATATGGGTGAAATGTCCGGAGAGGGATATATCGTCGGCTGGGAGAAGTCCATGGCGAATATTAATGCGGTAATAGCGGATTCGCTTCCGGACACATCTATGACTGCTGGAACCGGGGGCAACAGTCTTCCGAGTGATTCCATGCCGGCAGCGGGAAAGAAGATTGAGGTAAATCAGGAAATTAATATCTATTCCTTAGAGGATGATCCTATGGATGCAGCCAGAAAATTCAGAAATTCACAGAGGGAGGCGGCAGAGGAATGGTAACGGACAGGCGTGTAATCGTGTTGAACGGACGAGCATCAGTGGAGTTGACCAGGCGGCCCTATACGGTGGAACAGATCAAGGGCTTTGACCGGCTGCAGATCAGGAACGTAACTTCTCAGGGTTTCGATCAGGACGGAGCAAGTCTTTTAAATTCATACGTACAGCCAAGGGATATGGAGATAAAAGGCCAGATTCTGGCGTCAACAACTTATGAGATGCAGGGCCTGCGTGATAAGCTCCTGAATTTATTTTTGTCCAAGGAAGAGCTGACAATAAAACATTCCTATGGCGACATTACCAGGGTGATAAACGCGAGGGTGGAGCAGTCCCCAAGATTTACTTTTACAAACGTCTCAAGGATACAGAACTATGATATAGCGCTGACGGCAACAGAGCCGTTCTGGCGGGATGAAAATGAAACGCTGGTGCAGATCGCGAATGTCATAGGAGTATTTCACTTTCCGCTGATGATTCCCAAGGAGAAGGGGGTGTGCTTTGGCATCAAGCAAAGAGCGCTGCTGAAAGGGATCACAAACAAGTCCAGTATGCAGGCGGGGATGAAGTTTATATTCAAGGCCAACGGAAAGGTGAACAACCCACAGCTGTTTAATGTCAATACAAGGGAATATTTCAGACTGCTCTGCACCATGGAGGCAGGGGAGCAAATCGCGGTAGATACAGAGGCGAAAACGGTCACAAGGGCCCGAAAAGGCATAAGAGAGGATTACATCGGCAAGATAGACATGCAGGGCGGGAATACCTTTCTGCGGCTGGATCCGGGTGAGAATCTGTTCAGGTGTGCGGCAGATGAGGGCGAGGATATGCTGGAGGTATGGATCTACTTTCACAACAGATATATGGGGGTATGAGATGGACATTTATATTTTAGACAGAAATTTTAACGTGTTGGACGTGATTTCCGTGTATGAGAGTATTTTGTGGAAACAGGTATTGAATGAGCCGGGAACGTTCAAGGCGGAATTTGTTTACACCGACAGGATGAACAGGCATCTGCAGCGGGGAAATCTGCTGTATAAGACGGACGAGGATGAGCCGGTCATTATTACCAGGAAATACTTAAGGCTGAATAAGGACGGGGAGCAGTTCATCACCATTAAGGGATATATGGCCAGCCGGTACACGCATCAGAGGATCATTTGGAAAACAATGGTCATGAGGGGAACTCCGGAGCAGATTATGTACAGGATGGTAAAGGAACAGATGGTAGAGCCGGAGGACGAAAGCCGCAGGATGCCGAACATTGTCCTGGGAGAATATCATGGTTATTCCGGGGATGAAATTGAGAAGCAGATCAGTTACAGAAATTTGCAGGAAAGTCTGACGGAGCTGTCAAAGGGGCCTGAGCTTGGGTATCGGATGCGGCTGGATCTGTCCATGCGCAAGCTGATATTTGAGGTATATCAGGGAGCGGACAGAACGCTGGGAACGGAAAAGCCCTGTATCTTTTCCCGCAGATTTCAAAATATTTATACTCAGGAATATCAGGAGGATGAATCAAATTACGGAAATGTCTGCTTGGTGGGAGGACCGGGAGAAGGAAGTGAGAGGGTGTTGGAAGTGGCGGGCCGCGGCGAAGGAATGGACAGATATGAAATCTTCTATAATGCTTCCGGGTTTTCCAGGCACGAGGAAGACGAGGAAGCGTTGAGGCGGCAGCTGATCCAGAAGGGGAATGAAAAGCTGGCGGCATTTTATATTGCCAAAGCCTTCGAAAGCAAAATTAATCCGGCAAAAGCCATGACATTCAGCCTGGGAGATTTTGTTACCTGTATGGATGAGGACTGGGGCATTATGGAAAATACACAGATCAAGAGCATTGAAAAGGGCTACTCCAAAACGGAGCAGTCCTTTGTTGTCACGTTTGGCGATGACGTGCCGACGCTGGTTAAGCTAATCAAAGCAAAGGAGTGATAAAATGGCAGAAGCGAGTGAAAAATCCTTTCCGTTTGACGCGGAAGACGTGAATGGGACATATGACAGAGCTTATATTGCGGAGGACTTTGCAAGGTATTTCAGAAATTTCATATCATCTGGAGTATTCATGGAAAAGTCCACGAACCTGCAAATTATAGCGAATGGGGACATGACAGTCACGCTCAAGCCCGGAAATATTATCATAGACGGATACGGGTATGAAAATGAAGATGACATTATCGTACAGATTGATCCGGCAGACGGTGTTTTAAACCGAATAGACAGGATAGCAGTCACATGGAGCAAAAAAGACAGGGATATACACTACACGCTGCAGAAAGGCAACAGTGCATATGAGCCAATCGCGCCGGAAGCAAGGCGGAATGCAGAGTATAAAGATTATGTAGTGGCAGACGTTTATGTGGCAGCAGGCGCCATTTCAATCAGGCAGGCGGATATAACGGACCAGCGCCTGAATTCAACACTGTGCGGATTGGCAGCAGCATTCTGTAAGATCGACACCACAAAGATTTTCAATCAATTTATGGATTGGTTTCAGAAAATCAGGGATGAAGGCGAAACAGGGTTGGAAGAGCTGCTCAGTTCGCATAATGAAACGCTCACCAGATATGAAGAACAGCATAATGAGACGCTTACCAGGTATGAAGAACAGCATAATGAAACACTTACCAGGTACGAAGAGCAGCACGACAAGCGCATTACGGAGTACGAAAATCAGCAGTTTGAACGCTGTGATTCTCTGCTGGAGGAATTGTATGGACTAATCTCTGAGGCGGCAGCCGGGGAGCTGAAACTGGAAATAAATGCGGTTGGCGAAAGGATGGGAAAAGCGGAGGCGGCGCTGGGGGAGGAAGAGATTGCCGGCATAGGGTCTGGCAGTGTGACAGGGGCAATCAAGCATATTTGGGAGCTGCTTCTCGCGCTGACTGCAAACGGGGCGATCACGGAGGTAAAGATTGTAGATGCGCTTCCTGCGGATGCGGCATCTCATCCGACAACTTTTTACTGGGTAAAGGGGTGATCACGTGGCAAAAGGATTTATTGGAGTTTCCAAATACAAAGGGTATCTTGGGGCCATGAAAATCAAGAAGGGCTACATGGGTGCCACCAGGGTGTATTCAGCAGGAAATATTGTAACCTATCACGTAGACAGCGGTGTCACCTATCAGGAAGAGGTGGATGACGGAGAGAGCTGTCTGTCACCCAAGACCTTTACCCCTGCAAAAAGCGGATGGGAATTTGTGGGCTGGCGGCAGGATACCGCTGCACCTGCAGACGGCAGCGTGGAAAGCAGTGTCCCCATGGGCGACGATCCGATTACGCTGTATGCTGTCTTTCGCAAGCTCATTGCGGTGACATACTATAACAACAGTACATCTGCCAGCACCATATCGGGATACCGGTATTATAACAATGGCAGCGTGGTCAATCCATCATTTACGCTGACTCAGGCAAGTGCAGGCGGCTGGACGGCAAGAGGCTGGTCAACCAGCAATCAAGGTAATGCCGGGATAACGTATGCCAACGGCGCAACGTTTACCAGAGGCAGTAATATTACTATTTATGGCCTGTACCAGCAGACCGTAACCGTCACTTATTACAACGGAAACAGAACGGCATTAAGCACCAGCGGAACGAGATATTGGGCGCCGGCTGGTACAATTAATCCCAGTTTTACTCTTACTCAGGCTGGAATATCCGGCTGGACAGCCCGCGGCTGGAGCACTGGTACAGCGGCCAATGGCGGTATTACCTATAACAACGGCGCCTCCTTTACCCGTGACAGCAATATCACTCTGTATGGCATGTATCAGCAGACGGTAACAGTTACTTACTACAACGGAAGTACAAGTGCCTCAAGTACCAATGGGACAAGGTATTATTGCCCTGGCAGCGGCAGTGTAATCAACCCCAGTTTTACGCTTACTCAGACGGGAATATCCGGCTGGGCAGCAAGAGGCTGGAGCACGGGCGCGGGAGCTACTGCAGGAATCACCTACAGCAATGGCGCCTCCTTTACCCGCGACACCAATTGTACCCTGTACGGTATGTACTATCAGACCATCACGCTGACCACATATAACGGCAGCAGCTCAGCCACAACAAATAGCGGTACCAGGTACTACTGTCCGGGATCCGGCAGCGTGGTGAATCCCACGTTTACCGTCAGTGCGGCTGCTTTAAGCGGCTGGAGCTTCAACGGCTGGTGCACTTCCTCCGGAGCCACGGCAGGAATCTCCTATAGCAGTATATCCGGCCTGGAGCTTGCTGCTAATCTCACGCTGTACGGCCGCTACAGTCAGACCATCACCCTTTCCTACAACGGCAACGGTGCTTCCGGCGGCTCTGTGGCGGCCCAGTCTGGCACCCGGTACTGGAACTCCGGCAATGTGGCAAATCCCACGTTTACCCTCCAGGCTAACGGCTTTACCCGAAACGGCTACAACTTTACGGCCTGGGCCTTAAACGGTGGTACACAGTATGCGGCCGGCACAAGCATAGCTCTGGCGGCATCTGCGACTATGTATGCGGTGTGGACAGCCATACCGGCAATACCGTTTTACCTGGGCAGCAAGAATCTTACTTATACGGTTAGCGGAGATGTAAACTCCCATAGAGAGCCAATATCAGGTTATAACTACTGGCAGATACAAAGGAATGGATATTATGCACGCTGTCAAACTTCCGAGTTTAGCAGGCAGGGCTGCACAAAGGTTGAATTCGTATGCTATCGCGATGGCGGATACTTTATTGTCGGAAATAAAACCATTGATTTGCGCGGCAAATACAGCGGAACAAACGAAAAGGTGGTGATAGACATATCCGATCAGCCGGACACCATAACCTGCGCAATACAAGCAGAAGGTGATAAACAAGGTAACGGAGACGGAAATTCTGTGCAAATACTGAATCCATATTTTTATTAGGAGGGAAACATGCAGCCACGCGCCAGCCCCGCAGGGGCGTAAAACTACACATTGACCAGGAGACAACTTAATATCAACAGAGCAACAGAGCCAGGAGCCGGATACACCGCATATAGGTGTGCCCGGCTTTTGTAATAAAAAAGAAAGAGAGGATTAAAAAAAAATGAAGCAAATGAAAGTAATGGTAACTGCGGTGGTGTCCGCACTCATGGGCTGGCTGGGAATACTGGCTGTGCCGGTGTTTTTGCTGGTGGGTTGTAATGTGGCTGACTACATCACAGGGCTGCTGGCGGCACCATACCGCACGGAGCAGGTCAGCAGTTACAAGGGCATCCGAGGCATTATAAAAAAGGTCTGTATGTGGCTTTTGGTGCTTGTGGGAGCATGGATGGACATACTGATCAACTATGCTGTTGAATGTGCCGGAATCTCTATCACGCTGCCTTTTATGGTGGCTACCGTGGTGGCGGTGTGGCTTGTGGTAAACGAAATTATCAGCATTTTGGAAAACATCATTGATATAGGTGTGCCGTTACCTCCATTTTTGCTGCCTATCGTAAAGCATATCAAACAGGCAGTTGAGGATAAGGCACAGATCGAGGATGAGGCGGAAGAGGAAAGAGGGGAGGACAAGAAAAATGAGTAAGAAGATTATCGCCCTGGATGCAGGGCACGGTATGAAAACGGCAGGCAAACGGTGTCTGAAGTCCCTGGATCCGAATGAGACCCGGGAATGGTATCTGAATGATCGCATAGCGGATAGGCTGCAGGAGCAGTTATCCGCTTATGAATGTACCGTCCTGCGGGTGGACGATACTACGGGAGCAAAAGACATTGCCCTGTCCACCAGGGTAAAGGCGGCCAATACGGCCAATGCTGATATTTATATCAGCATACACCACAATGCCGGCCTGGGCGGCAGGAGCGGTGGCGGGACGGTGGTATATTACTGCTCCAGCGCAGCGACAAGGCCTGCCCAAGCAAAGCGTCTGTATGACGCGGTTGTGGGTAAGACTGGACTGGTTGGTAATCGCAGCAGTAAAGTAAGTAAGTATGGATACTACGTCATCAAAAAAACCAAAATGCCAGCCTTCTTGATTGAGAACGGTTTCATGGACAGCCCCACGGACACACCCATTATTCTGACCGCAGCGCACGCAGAAAAGACCGCTCAGGGCATTCTGGACTTTTTGGTTACGGAATTGTCTCTGAGCAAGAGTGGGGACCAGATCCAGGAGAGCACCAAGGATATCGAAAGTCTGCAGACCACTTATTACCAGGCGTATACTGGAAAAAAGACCACACTGTCGGCCGCAATGACATCATTGGGAATCAACAGCAGTTACGCATTCCGGAAGCAGATCGCGGCGGCAAACGGCATTAAAGCATATGTGGGCACCGCAGCCCAGAACACACAGATGTATAACCTGTTGGCTGCGGGGCTGCTGAAAAGAGCGTAAGAAATAATAAAGTAGTGGCAGAAGTATCATGCCACCACTTTATTATTTTGTATTCAGCCTGCAAAAAAATAAAAAAATCGAAGATCAAAAGATTGCTGTAGAATTCAGCGACAATACATGTTATGATAACTATGTTACCGCCCCGATACTGGTGACAGGAAGGGGGTGTTGTATTGGATTTGTTGTTGTCTTTTATTCTCTCTGTATTGGCCAGCGTAGTTGCCTACTACCTGTGCAAGTGGTTAGACGGTGAAGAATAGTCGGTAACCTAGCCCAAACGGTTGACTTCTCCGCAAAAGAAGGAGAATCCCCGGAAGTATAGCGAGTACTTCTGGGGATTCATTCCTTTTGTTGTATTGGACATTGTTGTCTTTTGCCTATTGGCATTATAGCATATGCCAAGAGCAGCCGCAATATTCATTTGTATTTATTTGGGTTAAATTCTGTAGTAAATAGCTACATTTCCTCATTTACTACCATGGTGGCGTGTGATACCCGTTGACAAAGAACTTGAATCTAAGCTATAATTTTGTCATGAAATTATTAAAACACTGTATTTTCAATACGCATGACGCTTTTATCATCGGGTTCAAGTCTCTTTTCCGTTGACATTATAGTTTTAGATTCGATAGAAACATGGTAATAATTATTTCAAATATTTTGTCCAATTATTTGTCCGATAAATCAATAAATGCCGTATTTACAGCGTTTATGACAAATATATTTCCGGGTTCGAATCCTGTCACCCCGATTGATTTTTTTGTGGGAAATCCTTGATTTTTGCAGGGTTTCCCATTTTCCTTTGTCCCGGTAGGAATTGAGAACACTTGAGAACAAAAAGCATTGTCGCAATCGGAAGTCATGAGCCACTCCCGGCGTGTGTCAGCGCTTTCTCCATGTTCGCCGCAGTCAGGCTCCTGGACTTGCGGTTGAAACAGTAATTCCCGTAGGTGGTGCGTTCGTCCGCGTGTCCCGCCTGCTGGCGGATGTAGTTGATGTTGATGTCCCCGGCGTCAATCAGCGTGGAAATATAAGTTCGGCGTATGGCGTGCATCCCACGCGGAGGAATCCCTGCCCGGCGGCAGTAGCGGCGGATGCGCTTGTCAAGCATGGGGGCTGTCACCCTTCCTTTTTCAGTCAGGAAGATGTAGTCCTTGTTGCCATAGCCCATTTCCTCATTGAATCCCTTAAGCCGCGCCAGAATATTTCTGGCTGTGGCGGTCAGGTACACGTTGCGGTTGCCTTGAATGCTCTTGGTGCGGTCTGCCACCGCCCGCCCTGAAGTCTGCCATGTGCCGTCTGCCATGCGCTCCTGTTCCCTGATTTCCATGCGCTGGATGTGGATACAGTCCTCCTGCTCTTCATTGATGTCAGACCAGCGCAGGGAGACCAGCTCAGAGACCCGCAGGCCGGTCTGGAACGCAAAGGGGATGGCAAGACAGGCCGCTTTTTTTGTCTGTTCAAAATCTGCGTAGGCCGCCGATTCAATCAGGGGCTGTTCCTCTGTCAGAAAAACCTGTTTTGCGTCCGCCTTTTTTACGATAGGCCGGAACAGCTTGGAGTCCACCTTGAAACTGTTGAAAGGATTGACAGGGAGGATGCCCTTTTTCCGCGCCAGTTCCAGAGATTGCCGGATAATGAGGGTCATGTTGTAATATTGGGTTTTTGTCAGGCTATGCTGTCTGATTTTTTCATGCGCCCATACATCCAGATCATATTCATCCAGTTCCGCAAGCGGGCGGTCAATGAGGGAGTCTTTCGCATAGTACTTGCGCCAAAGCCCGTCAATGTTCCGCATATACGCGCTGGAGCCGCTGTGGAGGGACTTGTATTGATGCCATTCGGGATAGAAATCCTTAAGACTGATATTCGCCAGTGCCCTTTTTTGTTCACGCTCCTTATAAAATTTTATGATTTCCCTTTCCAGAATTTTTCTGTCAGCCTTTACCAGCTTGCGGCGTTTGCCCGGTTTGCCTTCATCCGGCAGATAGGTGGAAAAACGCCCGTCCTTATTCTGTGTAATGACGTAGGGATGCTGGGATAGGATTGCTTTGTCGGTCATATTTTCTATATATTCCAGCACTTCATCCACACTTATTTTAGAACAGGATAGGGTATTTTTCAAGGTATTCATGTCTTTTGACGATATTTTGACTTGTTTCATTTTGATTTTAGCACAAAAGAAATATGCTGCTCCTTTCTTCCTTTTGCGCTTATAGAAAATTTGAACTGTTTCGCAGATGCTTTTAAACTCGGGTATTTCTTTTAAAAGGGCTGTTTCCCGCCGAAAGACTGCAAGAATTTCTTCTAAAATCAAAAAAAGACATATCCAAAAACAGGACAGTTATATAAATTCTAACATTATGCTATCCAATATCTAAAATTGCTTTTTAGCACACTGGATTTTTGAAACAGACTTCCGTAAATACGGAACATTAAGCTGTCTATGCACATTGTAAAGAAAATATAAAGAAAATATAAAGAAAAATCATTGCATATTTGCTTGAAAATGGTATAATATAAGTGAGGAAAGGAGCGATTGATATGTCACAGGCAGTTAATGTCAATTTTCGACTGGATGAAGATGTAAAGAAAAGCATGGAGCAGGCCTGTTCCGAGTTAGGGCTGTCAATGAGTGCAGCATTTACAATTTTTGCAAAAAAAGTAGGCCGCGAAAAACGTATCCCTTTTGAGGTATCCGTGGATCCCTTTTATTCTGAAAAAAACATGCAGCGTCTTGAACGGATTGCGGAAAGCATAATGAATGGAAGCGCCCGCTTAGAAGAACACGAAATTCAGGCGTGAACTTGATGGTGAACTTGATTTCATTTTAAACTGCAATGTATCTTGCAATCGCAAAGTGCATATGCTATAATGCCAGTAGGCAAAGAGCAGTAAATAGTCCATGCAGGACGACAACGAAAACCCCCGGTGTTCCCGCACCGGGGGTTTTCTATTCCCAATCTTGGCAATGGCAGGGCTTAGAGCCATAGGCTAGTTACCGACGATTCATCGCTGTCTAACCATTTGATGATGTAATGGCAAATTACACCAGCCGCAACAGCGACAATAAGGGCAGTAAATACTTCCATGCAGTTCACCCCCTTTCCGTACCAGTCTAGGGGCGGTAACAGGAACAGTATATCACGCATTTCGGCATGATGCTACATTTTTTCCATGTAATTTTTAAATCCGGGCATCTCTTTTAAAAAATCAGGTTCCCGGGAAAGACTGCAAACATTCCTTTTAAAATCAAAAAGGACACATCCAAAAACAGGACAGTCCTGTAAATTCTAACATCATGCTATCCAATGTCTAAAATCGTTGTTTTTTCACACTGGATTTTTGAAACGGATTTTTGTGGGGTTCCGGGGAGAAAAATTTAATGAAACAAGACAATGAAAGATTGCAAATGAAGGTCTGCATAAAAATTGTAGACAAAAAATCTGTAAAAATTGACTGTAAAGAAGGAGTTTGAGAAAAAAATTTGAAAAATCCCCTGTTTTGGGGGCAAAATCGGCAAAAAAGTGTGACGTGCGTTTTTTCGGAAGAAAAAGGCAGTAAAAATAAACTGCAAAAGAAAGAACCATTTGCAGTCAGTATAGGTTGCTGTTTTGGCGGATAATTCATTTTTATCGCTTGCGGGGCGGAATATATTCAAGCAAGTCGTGAAGGTCGCAGTCCAAAGCATAGCACAGCCTTGTCAGGACGGCAATATCCAGCCGTTGGACTTCATTTCTGTAATATTTCTTGAGCTGTGTCCTCTGCATCTCCGCCCGAAAAGAAAGCTTGTTGATTGAGATGTTCCGGCTTTCCATGATTTCTTTCAGGTGAATCCTGATTGTGCCAAATTCAATATCATCCATGGTGAAATCCTCCATATCTGTATATTCCTATGATATTTTATGTAGAATCATATTGAAATGAGGCGAAATTTATAGTATGTTTATATGGGTAGATATATACTCAATCTAACCACTAAGAAGGAGGAATAAAAGATGGACAAACGGACGCAAAATCAGGTAGTGGCCGAAAGTATTGCTGAATCTGTAAAGGAGGAGGCGGCGGATATAGTGTCGGCGATTCCCGTGGTCGGGAAGGCGTTGTCTAAGGCGGTGAAAGTTGCGCAGAAGGCCAGTGAGAAGACGGATGAAAAACTTAAGGGCATGGAAAAGCCGCCCAGGTTTATGCAATGCGTCAAATTTTACTGCAAAAAGAACCAAAAAATCTCAGACCCGCAGTACTGCGAGATTGAGCTGATTCTGCGGAAGGACTATGAAAGTCTGGAGAAAGAAAGCCTTGCAGACATAGAATATTTTATAGACAACTATGTTGCGGGCGAGGTGCGTACAGAGTGCAGCGAAGATTGTATCATCGGAGAAGATTACCTGTGGATTCATCTTGATGAGTTCGAGCAGTTTCTCTATGACGGGAAATGTCTGCAAAAGACTATGGACGCCTTGAACACATTACTTCGGGAAGAGGTCTTTGAGCGGTTTGAGGCATGGGGGCATGACGAAGATTTTCGCTATGATTAAGCGTTATGCTGAATTGCGGTTCATGTAATTAAGAGCATAATGCAAACAGGAAGGACAGGGAGAAAGTTATGAAAAAGAAAATGGTAACGGTATTGTTGGCATTGGTGGTGGCGGCGTCCTCCATGCTTGGAGGATGCGGCGAGCCGCAGGAAACCGGCGGCAGGGCGGAGGGAACAGAGCAGACAAAAGAATCCGGAGAGACGAAAGAATCGCAGGAGAGCCGGGATACGGAGAGTGACGCAGGGGATGCGGCGTCTGGTATTTTGGGATTGTTTGAGGAAGATGAACCGGAGAGATTGGTCAGACCGGAGGATATTAAGTTGGTGCCAATTTACGAGTATGAATATGATGAGTCAGGGAACCAGACAAAACGTATAAATTACTGCGATGACGAGAGCGAGAGCGGGAGGATTTCATCGTGGGACGAGTATGAATATGATGAGTCAGGAAACCAGACAAGAAGTACTCTGTACTTGTCAAACGGGAATATTTGTGAGTGGTGCAAGTATGAATATGACAAGTCAGGAAACCAGACAAGAAGTACTTGGTACTTGTCAGACGGGGATATTAGGGGGTGGTACGAGTATGAATATGACAAGTCAGGGAACCAGATAAAAAGTACAGAGTATTCCAGAGACGGGAGCATTGGTGAGGAATGGGAGTATGAATATGACAAGTCAGGGAACCAGATAAAAAGTACAGAGTATTCCAGAGACGGGAGCATTGGTGAGGAATGGGAGTATGAATATGACAAGTCAGGGAACCAGATAAAAAGTACAATGTACTACTATGGCAATATCAGTCTTTGGTGGGAGTATGAATATGACAAGTCAGGGAACATGATAAAGGGTACAAGGTATAATGCAGACGGTATTGATCAATGGAGGGAATATGAATATGACAAGTCAGGGAATATGATAAAAGAGGTAACATTCTATCCAGATGGTAGTATTTGGGCTTGGGAAGAATATGAATATAACAAGTCTGGAAATGTGATCAGATATAGTCGGACTGCAATGGTGCGGTGGATTCAAATTTCAGAACTCGTGGTGCCTAACGAACCTGAGCCAGAACCTACAAGCGAGCCGGAGCCAGAGATGCCCGCGTATGTTATAATTGGTAATCCTGATGTTGATGAGTATTGGGGGTATGACACTGACCTAGATGGATATATAGATGTTTGGGCTAACCCCATGCCTGCTGATATAGATGCTGATGGTGATATAGATGGTTATTGTGATAGTGACGGGTACATCTATAGAACTCTCGTATCCGTTGATATAGACGGGGACGGTGTTGTTGATGGGTTCAGGCTTACAGATAGATATTAAATATCGCTTTTTATGCAAGTATTTTTGACAGGTATTAAGTATTGCCCGCCACTGATTGACTTGAGAACACACTTGAGAACAAAGGCGGATGAAGTGCCGGAAACTCCTTTCTTTTGGGGGTTTCTGCCTCGGGGTGACATTCGAATCCTGTCACCCCGATTGATGTATTCTAGCCGGAAATCGTGGCGTTTGCAGAAAATGTAACGGTTTCCGGCTATTTTGCGTCAATATTTTTTAGTATATTTAAACCCAGTATATCCAGATTAAACAAATTTTTTGTCCAAAATTTTGTCCAAATTTATTAAAAAATATCGCCGCGCAATC
>CAZAMX010000003.1:0-28823 GCA_964486095.1 uncultured Acetatifactor sp.
AAGATCACAGCCGGCAGCTCCACCCGCACGACGATGTCCACACGGTTAGAATTCTTGGGAATCTGCAGCTCCCAGAAGAACCTCTCAATCCAATTGCTGCCGCTGCGCCCCACGGAAACGACACACTTTTCGCAGTCATAAACATCCCCGCCGCAAATCACGCGGTAACCGCCTTCCGCCAGCTCGATCCTGTCCACCGGCGTATCAAAGTAAAAATCTGCCTTGCTTTTAAGTCTGGCGTACAGATTTTCCAGTACCACAAATTTAATATCCGTGCCCAGATGCCGCACGGACGCGTTCAGCAGATTCAGCTTGTTCTGCAGACACAGCTTCTTAAAATGGGTTCCCGCCGTGGAATACATTTTTGTTCCTTCCCCGCCGTACTCCATGTTGATGCCGTCCACATATTTCATGAGGTCAATGGCTTCCTTCTTGCCGATATACTCATAAAGGGTACCGCCAAAATCATTGGTGATATTATACTTTCCGTCGGAAAAAGCTCCTGCCCCGCCAAAGCCGCTCATAATGGAGCAGGACTTACAGCCGATACAGCTTTTCACCTTCTCCCCATCAATGGGGCAATGGCGCATCTCCAGAGAATGTCCCGCCTCGAACACCCCAACCTTCAGTCCCGGATTTTTGTTTGTCAGTTCATACGCCGTATAAATTCCTCCCGGTCCGGCGCCTACAATGATCACATCATATTTCATATTATATTTCACCCTTCAAAACCCTTTTAAGGTGTTGAATCCTTTCTTCCTATTTGAGAAACACTCTCTCCTACAGACAACGGCAAACAGCCCTGCCGTACTATTATACCGCAGAGCTGCTTTGCCTGTAAATCTTTTCATGAATCTTTTCTGAGCTTTCTTGTCTGTTACCTTTCTTTACAAAGAACAATACTCCTTTATCAGCAGCAATGTCCTATACTCCCGCTGATTCCAGGCCTGCCGTCCTTCCTTTTCCAGCATTCTTTCATTCTTTTCCAATGCCTCGTCTATTGTATAAAACACCTGCCGAAACCCGTACTTCTTTTCGTTCTCGGAATATTCGCACTGTCCCTGTTCCGGACGGACATTGCAAAAATACAAACGGTTCATTTGATGCCAGATCATCGGCTCCTGAACGGATCGTCTCTTTTCCTCTATTTCTCCAAAAGGCTTTATGGATTCAGGAATCACATCATATCCCGTTTCCTCTTTCACCTCTCGAATTAATGCCCGGCAGCTTAACCTCTCCAAAAGAATTTTCAATCATCAACAACTTACCGGCAACAAAGATAATTTCTCACAAAAATTTTTTTCATTTACGCTATGTCCTTCCTTCCGTACTTCCGGAACCCGGCGGCAATTCCCACAAGTGTCACAATAAACGCTACCCAGAGATACTTCGATTCCATACGCCCGTATGTGATAATATCCGCGCTGTCGGTAAACCCAAAGGGCGTGATATATTTTAAAAACCGGGCTTTTTCGGTGAGATTTGCCACAAGATTCAAGAAATAAAACACTGCGGCAAGCCCCAGGCCCAGGCCCGGCCCGCCGCTGCTCATAAAGGCTGATATTCCGAAGCAGACCGCCGCCGTTTCCACCTGCATGATAAAGTACGCAAGAAATATCAGTCCCATCAGCTTTCTGTCCGGGGATTCGCCGATCAAAAGCGCAGTCAGGGCAGTCACTCCCACCGCCGCCACATTCAGGACGATAATCTGTACAAGCACCGAAATAAGCTTCTGGGTAATCACCGTTTTTCTGCTTACAGGATGGGTCAGCAGAAACTCTGCGGTATGCTCCTTCTCTTCCTTAGACAACGCGGAAATACCAAGCAGCGCCGCAAAGAACGCCCCGCCCAGGCCAAGGATATTTCCGCATTCCACTCCGAAAAATCCAGTAAACTCACCAAAATTGATCCTGTCCATTCCGAACGCTGCCGAGAATCCTCCCATATTTCCAAAGGCCTGGCTGATCTCCCCCATCTGCTTTGCCATTTCCGGATAAATCAAAACGCAGACTCCCAGCAGGAAAGCAACCGCCGCCGTCCATATGATAAGCGGGACTCTTCCCTGCCTGATTTCATGTTTTAAGATTGTCATAGGGTTCCTCCTTGTAATAGTGCATGAAAATTTCTTCCAAATCGGGCTCGGTAATAATCACATCCGTGGCGTTCAGCTGTGTCAGGGCATTCAACAGCTTCTGCGTCTCACCGCTGTACAGAAAACTCACCGTATCCGCTTCTGTCTTTACATTCCGCATTCCCTCCAGAATCGGCGGCGCGGTAACGCCTGACAGCGTGACCTCCTTCGCGTTCGCATGTCCCAGATTTTCGATACTGTCACAGGCTAAAATCCGGCCCTCCCGGATCACGGCTGCATGCTTGCAATACTTCTGTATTTCCGAGAGAACGTGAGATGAGAGAAAAATCGTTGTTCCTGCTTTGTTCCGTTCTGCCAAAATTCTGTAAAATTCCCGCTGTATCAGCGGATCAAGTCCGCTTGTAGGCTCGTCCAGAATGCACAGCTCCGGCTCATGCTGCAGTGCGCAGACAATAGACACTTTTTTTCGATTGCCCAGCGACAGCTGGTCAACCCTTTTATTGACATCCAATCCCAGCCTGTCACAGAGCCGCCTTGTTTCCCTTGTGCAATCCTTCTTCCGCAGGCCGGCGGAATATTCCAAAACCTCCCCCGCCTTCATTCCCCGGTAAAAGTATGCCTCTGACGGCATATAACCGATCCGGGCAAGCAGCTCCGTACGCTTCCCGCGAACATCCTCCCCGAATATCCTTGCCGTCCCGCCCGTGGGCGCGATCAGCCCCAAAAGAATCCGGATGGTGGTACTCTTTCCCGCGCCGTTGGGCCCGATAAATCCGAGGAAATCCCCCTCCGGCACGGCCAGATTCACATCCGTAATTCCTCTCGCCTTACCGTATAGCTTTGTCAAACCGCTGGTTTCGATTGCGTTTCTCCCTGTAATCATATCCTGCTTCTCCCTGCCGCCCAAAACTCACTTATTTTTCAGATAAATCTTCTTCCAAAATTCCAGCATTTCTCCAAAATCCTTTTCCAGCTTAAGCACATCCAGCTCTTCCCCCCGCTGGAATATTTCCCAAAGATACCCCTCGGAGGCCAGATACATCTCCCGGTGCATCATCTGCAGATCCAGTCCTTCCACAAAATCATCCAAATTAACTCCTGCAAATGCGTTTCGGGCCTTTAAACCAAAATACGTTTGATAGCTTTCCTGAATCGACGGACAGATTTCCGGATCTTTTTCATAGAACGCCTTAACCACAAATGCCGTCATGGCGGGGAATTTTTTCATCATGTAAATTTTCGCCCTCATTCCGCGCTCCATCATCTCAAAGAGATCATCAGGCTCATAGCAGCCATATTTCGTGAGGTACTCCATGGTTACGGTGCACGCCCTGTCCCACAGAAAAAGATACAGCTCCTTCTTGTTCGTAAAATAATGAAACAGCAGGGATTTACTGATCCCTGCGTGATCCGCTATTTCCTGCATGGGGCTTTTCCGGTAGGAATTTTGTCCGAATACCCGAAAGCCAGCATCAATGATTCGCTGCTGCTTTTCCTCAGACAGCAGATAAAATTTTTCGTTCATTCGCCCTACCTATCACCTATCCTGTCTTTTTTACTTTCTTTCATGTATCAGTTCAGCCTTGCCTATTGTCAGCTGCCTGGGGTAAGTAACTTCCTGCAAAGACCGTAAAACGAAAGGTACTTAGTCTCCGTACTTTGGAGACTTAGGTACCGTTACGTTTTTTCTCGAGCGAAAGCGCGTCTTAAGCAGGAAGTTACTTACCCCCAGGCGGCGTGACTTGCTGCAAGGCTAAACGGTTACTCTTTCATAACTATACATCCGTTGACCGTTTTTGAGAAGACCCTGAATTCACACGAAAAAGAGTCCTCCGTCTCCTTTGCAGCACCATAATTCCCGCAAATACCGCAATGCTTGCCACAGTGACCACAATACCCGCCACCGCGCCTGCCGGACGGTATTTCATCGTAATCTCATATGCTCCCGGCTCCAGATCAAAAGCCATGAGACAGCCTCCGAACAGCTCTCCCGACCGCTTTTCCCCGTTCATCCAAACCGTCCAGCCGTCCTCATAGGGCACCGACAGGATCAGCCGCCCCGGCTCTTCCAGCATAATCCGGCCCGAAACGGCATCGCTCTCCCACTGCACCTCTTCCAGATGAGTCTCCGCAAGCACTGCCAGGGCTTCCTCCAGCACCGCTTCCTCCATACGGTAAATATCCACCGAAATTTTCGGAGTTTCGTCCTCATCATTTCCGTTGGTCAAAGTGACGGTCTGGCCTTTTTCCAGGTACCCCAGATACAGGATACATCCCTTTTTTAAATCCGCGAAAATCTCTTCATCCCTGCTGCCGCCGATACATTTGATCTTAGCGGTTCCGGATGCCGTCACCAGCCCATAATAAATACCGCCTTCCTTTGGCGTAAACTGTATGTCGTCTCCGGCCGCGGTTTTCTGCATACCGCGAAACAACTGTCCTGAGACTCCCAGCTCCCGCACAATCTGATTCTGCAGGGTCATGGGCTGATTCTCATACCCTTCCGGTATGTCAAAGCCTACAGGCGCCGTATAGCCAAAGGGCAGAATTTCGTTACATTCATAGAGAAAAATATCGCCGCTCTGGGCCAAGCGGGTATACAGGCCGCATTCATAAGCGTCAGATTCCCCAAACATATAGTTCACGTTAAGCAGGGCGGAGGTAAGCCCCGTGGCACCGTCAAAGCTGTAATATACCTTGCTGTGGCGCATCCCCAGCCTGGTATACAGATCCATCACATCCGAATTTAAGGTAGAGGAAAATACGCTGGCCGACGGGTATCCTGTCAGCGTAGCATCATTCTTAGTTCTACGGGTAAACTTTTCCACCCTGTAAAAGCCTTCTTCCCTCTCCCTGGTCAGCTCATACAGCGCCTTATAATCCTCCTGCTGCCCCAGATAGGCAGAGCGGCTGGTGGTTCCGATGCTGGTATCCCATGTGTTTGCGCCGCACTCCGCCAATACAGCAGCTAAGGCCACAACGCCGATCCCCCACCTGATGTTCTTTTCCCTCTTTGTCCGATACAGATATAAAAGCACTGCGTACATCGTCAAAAACAGTAAGGTCAGCAGCTTGACTCCCAGTTCAAAATCCTCATGGTCTATGAATTTCTCGCAGAAAAGGCAGAATCCCACCCCGAAACAAAAACCATACAAAATCTGCTGTTCCTCGGCCTCCTGCATATGATGATAAGCATCATAGCACATGACCAGCACCAGAAATACATAAAGAAAAGACTGCCTTGCCGGAAGGGAATCGGGATAATTCAGGCCATGCCAGATAAAATTCAGGATATTGGTGGAAAAGCTGATCAGCAGAAACGCCGCCAGCCCCAGCCTGCAAAATTTCTCCCGTATGGAAATCTTTTTGTTCATCAGATACATGGGCATCAGCATCAGTACCGCACTGCCGCAGTAGATATTGGGCCAGTGATCCAGCCCCCGCTCCGTGTAGACACAGACGCAGTGTCTGGCCAGCATATCCAGCACGGAAAAATAAGATTCCACCTTTTTCGGGAACGCCGCATCGCCAAAATCCGTCTGCAGAATCGCACAAACAGAAGGAATCAGCAATATTGCCGCCATGCCGCCCGCCAAAAGAGAAAAGACCGCAAAATATCCGATGCTGCGCAGCCGTTTTCCCCTCTCCGTTATCAAAAGCACCACAAAATACAGCACCAGAAAGATGCAGATCATAATGGAAAGATAGTAGTTGGTAAATATGGAAAAAGCCAGTGTCAGGCAGTAAAGTCCACACCTTCCCTCTTTCACCAGCCTTTCCAGCCCCAGCAGAATCAGCGGCAGCACCCAGATACAGTCCAGCCACATAATGTTGTAATTGTATGCCGCCATGAACCCGGAAAACGCATAGAACATAGAAAAAAGCAGAACCGCAAAATCTTTGGTATTAAAATGCTTTTGGAAATAAATACACGCGGTAAGGCCGCAGAACCCGGTCTTTATAACCACGATATAACCCAAGAATTCCACCAGATGCGCTTCGCCCGTTATCAGCCCTAAAACGTGAAAGGGACTGGCAAGATAATAGGCAAAAAGCGCAAGAAAATTAGAGCCGATCCCCGTATGAAAGGAAAAATTCAGGCTCTCCCCGCCTCTTACCTTATGGAAAAGCTCGCTGAAAAAGGGCATATATTGATGGTACAGATCTCCGGACAGAAAACTCCTGTCACCAAAGGGATAGATCTGCTTTATCATAAAAAGGAAAAGCATCAGGACCACCGGCAGCAAAAAGGCCGAAATCAGCACTGCCCTTTCCGGCTTTACTTTTATTTTCTTCATGAATCCAAGCCTCAAATTTCCGCAATATTTATTTTTCCAATTATAGCAGATTTTTCCATGCCTCACAACATATACTAATAAAACAAATCATAATTGGGTAATTGCGAAAGTGTATCTAATCGTGACCGCTGCGAATTAGTCATTCCGCAATTAGCTGACAATGTGAGGATAAATGAAAATTGCGATTGCCGGAAAAAGAAACGCCGTGAAAAATTATATCCGCTATGTGGCGGCAGGCGGCATAGAACCACTGGTAACTCTGAATTCGGGAGAAATGGCCGGCTGCGACGGCCTGATCCTTCCCGGCGGAGGCGACATCACGCCGGCCTTTTTCGGGGAAAAAAACAGAGGCTCCCGCAACATTGACACAGAACTGGATGTCCTGCAGTTTCAGGCCTTTGACCTGTTTGTCCGAAGCGGAAAGCCCGTTCTTGGCATCTGCAAAGGTATGCAGGTCATCAATGTGGGCTTGGGGGGAAGCGTCATACAGGACCTGCCTTCCGCAGAGCTCCACAAATATCAGGACTGCGACCAATACCATTCCACAGTCATAGAAAAAGACTCCTGGCTGTATCATCTGTACGGCCCGCAAGCCACCGTCAACAGCGCTCATCACCAGTCTGTCGGGCGAAAGGGACGGGGACTGCAGGTCGTGCAATACTGTCCCTTAGATCTCTGTCCGGAGGCCATCGCCCATGAAAGCCTGCCCATCCTCGGAGTCCAGTGGCATCCGGAACGCCTTGACCCGAAACGGACTAACCTTTCCGGCGGAGCCGTCCTGGCCTATTTTGTTTCCTTGATTGTGAAGCAACGTCAAACAGCGCCTTGACAACAGCCTTCAATATCTTTGCCGTCTCGCCGTCGATCTCCTTCAGCGCCGCAATGATTCCGTTCATACTCCGCTTCCATTCCGCAGTCATGTCTATGAGATTGTCTGCCTTGGAGGCGGATATTACCTGAAACAGGGTATCCACAAAGATCCTCAGCTGTTCCTCACTTAAGGACAGAATCCACTGATTCAGAGTATTGTCCATCCTTTTTCTGCGGTTATAAATATCATCCACCGCCCTTAGATGATCTCCTTCCAATAGCCCGGTATAAGGATCATGATGCATCAGCCCAAAGGTCTTGCTCTACACCACCTTATAACGCATGTCCGACTCAAACAGCATACCCACCAGGGAAGAGTGGGGCAGAATCTTGACCACCCTGTCCGCTATTCTCTCATAGCCGCAGGCTTCCATAACCTCCGGCCTGAATCCCGGCCCGTCCATGCTGAAAATCTTTAAAATCCTCTCCTGTATTTCGGGATTACAGTTCATGGCGGCATATACCGCAAGGTTTCCGCCCTTGGAATGACCGCCCAGATAAAAGGGTCCCTGGATTCTTTCCGCAACCGCGTTCAAATACCCCACGCTGAATTTCTGCCCGGGCACCGGTGATAGAAACGCCATATTGAAATCCTCTTTCCAGCCCACGAGCGTCTCGTCCGTTCCCCGGTAAGCCACATAGACCGTGCCGTCATTTAAAGTATAGGTAACTGCGGAAAACTGAGTCTCACACTCCTTTTCGATCTCATTCACATAACAGTTCAGCTGCAGATCCCTAAATCTCTCCGCCGCCAGCATTCCCTCGATCAGCGCCCGGTTGACCTCTTCATAGCGCACATCCGCAAACAGCTTTTCATAATCGGGATGCTCCTTTAAGCTTTCCAGGGTCACAGAAGGGCACCGCTCTTTCACATCCGGTACCATGCCGTCAAACTTCAGATAAGACAGCTGGCAGAGCGCCAGACTGTCCACCTCGGTCATGGGTTTCTCCTGAAAGGAATATTTCCCGTATTCTTTTATATAATCAAGCACTGTTCCCATCATGAAATCCTGCCTGTTTTCCTGCAATTTCAAATATGCCCGTCATAAAAGCTTCCCGGATAGTATTTGCGATTTGCCCTTGACTATCCGCCTATTTTATGCTCTCTCATCTGTCCTCTATATCCACATAATCCTTTTCTTCCATAACGCTCTTATATGCGGGACGGATGATCTTATCCATATTGATCAGCTCTTCGATCCTGTGAGCGCTCCAGCCTACGATTCTGGCAATGGCAAATATGGGGGTATACATTTCCAGCGGAATTTCCAGCATACTGTATACAAATCCGCTGTAAAAATCCACATTGGCGCTCACACCCTTGTAAATACGCGCTTTCTCCGCAATGATCTCCGGCGCAATGCGCTCGATCATGGAATACAGCGCAAAATCCCTGTTCCTCCCCTTTGCCTCCGCGAGCTTCTGCACAAAGCCTTTAAACACCTGGGCTCTGGGATCGGAGAGGGAATACACCGCATGGCCCATGCCGTAGATCAGCCCCTTATGGTCAAAGGCTTCCCGGTTCAGGATCTTTTTCAGATAATTTCTTACCTCGTCCTCATCCTCCCAGTCGGACACATTTTTCCCGACGTCCCGCATCATCTCCACTACTTTTATATTTGCTCCGCCGTGCTTGGGACCCTTCAGGGAGGAAAGTGCCGCCGCAATCACGGAGTATGTATCGGAGCCGGAGGAAGTCACCACACGGGTGGTAAAGGTGGAGTTATTACCGCCTCCATGCTCCATGTGCAGCACCAGGGCAATATCCAGCACCCTTGCCTCCAGATCCGTATATTTCTTGTCAGGGCGCAGCATCATCAACAAATTCTCCGCCGTACAGATTTTCTTGGATGGACGATGTATATACATGCTCTCGTCGTTTTGATAATGATTATAAGCATGATACCCGTACACTGCCAGCATGGGAAACACGCCGATTAAGGCAATACACTGGCGCAGTACATTTTCAATGGAGTTGTCGCTGCAATTCTTGTCGTAGGAAGCCAGGGTCAGTACACTTCTTGTCAGCGAATTCATAATATCGCTGCTGGGCGCCTTCATGATTACATCTCTGGTAAAATTGGTGGGCAGCGTTCTGCTGTCCGCAAGAATTTCCCTGAATTTCTTCATCTGCTGCGTGCTTGGCAGCTTTCCAAACAATAAGAGGTAAGCAACTTCCTCAAAGCCGGCGTGCTTTCCCCGAAACCCGTTTACCAATTCAATACAATCATAGCCCCGATACCATAGCTTTCCTTCACAGGGCGTCTTTACTCCGTCCACCATCTTAAAGGAATCAATCCTGGAAATATTGGTCAGGCCTGTGACAACGCCGTTTCCGTTCTTGTCACGCAGGCCTCTCTGCACCTCATACCGGTCAAACATCTCCGGCTCCAGTCTGTCTGCCTCTCTGCACAATGCGGCATATTCGTTCAGATACAATTCACTCTTCTTCAATAAACCTCTCTCCTTTAATCTTTTATTCTATTACTCCGTAACCCCGGTAAAATGCTTTTCCACCAGTTCCTTCCTCTGCTGCTCCAGCAAAAGCAGACTTAAATCCGTCGGCTCCTTTAAATCATACCTGGAGCGGACAAACCTTTCCATACTCCTTTCTATGCTCATAAGCGTACTGCGGCTGGTCGCTGTTTTGCTGCCGTCCTCACAGGGCGTAAAGGTAAATATAATATCCCAGTTTCCCAAAATATCATGGTGATTCTTCCCGGCCTCATTCTGCTGAGCTACCGCCGTCACGCTGATGCCCGTCAGATCAATCCCCGTGGGACATTCCTCCAGCCACCGATAGCCTGTAACAAAACGCAGCACGCCGCGGAACATGCCCCACAAAATCTCCCGGGCACGATCCTCCACGCCCTCACAATGAAGATCTATGGCTTCCATGTACCAGCTGTATTCAAACTCGGGATCTATCTTTCCCTTCTCCTTCATTCCTTCATACATCTTAACTTCCTCCCCTACACAAACAATTCTTCATCAGACCTGTAATTCAGGATCTCTTCATTTAACGTTACTCCGAATTCCCTGCCTATTGCCCTAAGATTCTCATCCGTGATACATTGGCGGGTCTTCCTGCCGCCGTTTGCCGCCAGGGTAATACAGGCAATCTGAGAAGCCTTTTCAATGGTGTGCATCAGCCCAAACGCCGTATCAAAGTCCGGCCCGGATACAAACAGTCCATGGAAAGCCCATACCGCCGCGTCATATTTTTCCATCTCTGCGCAGGTTGCCTTTGCTATTTCCGCACCGCCCGGCACCATCCAGGGCACCACCCCCACACCGTCCGGGAACACTACGCAACACTCTGTCTCGCTCTTCCAGAGCAATCTGGTAAATGCCTGTGCCGAAAGCGGCAGGATATAGCTGAGAGCCACCACATACGGCGGGTGTGCATGATAAATCACACGGTTTCTCCCTCCCGTCAACCTCTTTTTCACGGAATGATTCATGAAATGGCTGGGAAACTCGCTGGTAGGTTTTCCTCCGCTTTCCAATCCCCAGACAATCCGCCAGGAATCCCCCTTTTCATTGATTTCCAGGATGCAAATATTGTCCTGAGGCTCCAGTTCTACATTTCTTAAATATTTTCCGCTCCCCGTAACCAGGAAAAACTCTCCCCGCAGATTGCACGCTTCAACCCCCATGGACACCCACTCCCCGGGCTGCTCCCGGAAAAAGGGACGGCATTGCTGCACCTCTTCCTCCCTCATCCGATAACTCAGATTGCCTCCGTTGCGCTCATGCCAGCCTAAAGCCACCCCGTCGGCACACATACGCATAAAATCCTTTATTACTTTTATGTCCGTAATACTGTACATCCCGCTCAACCTCCTGTCGTTTTTGCCTTGAAACAGGCAGCTATCTTTTTAAAAGAACTTGGTCTTCATATTTTTTGATCTGTGCGAAGAAATCTCTGTCCTTCGCAACGCCCTGCCGCATACAGTACTCTTCCCATACATCGCCTAACGGAAGCAGCTTCACCGCCTCCTGCTCCACCATCAGCTCCGTAAAGCCTGAATGATCCTGAAGCTCCTTAAGACGCCCGTTCGGTGTACAAAGAGCCGCCAGAAGAGCCTTCTGCCAGCTTCTGAAGCCCATTGCCCAGGCAGAAATCCGGTTGATGCTGGCGTCAAAATAATCCAGCGCCATATAGACCCGGTCAAGGCCGTCACAGCGCACGATCTCTTTTGCCATTTCCCTTGTCTCATCATCAAAAAGCACCACATGATCGCTGTCCCAGCGAATAGGTCTGGTAATATGCAGCGCGATCTCCGGGAAGAAACAAAGCAGGGCCGGAATCTTATCGGAAACTACCTCTGTGGGGTGATAATGCCCGTTATCCATCAGCGGCAGACAGCCCTCATGGGTAGCCGCAAAGCTTAAGGTAAACTCCGCGCTTCCCGCAGTGTACGCCTCCACGCCAATGCCAAAGACCTTGGATTCCACGCAGGGCTTCACCTTATTCCTGTCAAAAGGCTCCGATAAAATCTGTTCCAGCGCTTCCTTATAACGCATTCTGGGGCCCATGCGATCTGCGGGAATATCCTTAAAACCGTCTCCCGTCCAAATGTTCATGACACAGGGAATTCCCGTCTCTTCCGCAAAAAACTGAGAGATGCGGATGCAGGCTTTCCCGTGGTTAATCCAGAACGCGCGAATCTCCGGGTCCGGACTGCTAAGTGTCAGGCCGTCCTTGATTTTCGGATGGGAGAAAAAGGTGGGGTTAAAATCAATCCCCATGTTCCTTTCCTTTGCAAACTCCACCCATTTTTGAAAATGCCTTGGCTGGATCTTATCCCTGTCAACAAACTCTCCCGGTTCAAAAACAGCATAAGAAGCGTGAAGATTAAGCTTTTTCTTTCCGGGCATCAGCCTCAACGCCTGATCCAGATCGGCCATAAGCTGTTCCGGCGTTCCGGCTTTTCCGGGATAATTACCTGTAGTCTGAATTCCTCCCGTCAGGGGGCCGTCATGGTCAAAGCCCGTCACATCATCCCCCTGCCAGCAGTGCAGGGAAACCGGAACTTCCGCCAGCTTTTTCAAAGCCTTTTCCACGTCCACCCCCATGGAAGCATAAATTTCCTTTGCAGATTCAAATCTTGTCATTTACCTTCTCCTTACGTTTTATATTCTTTGATTTCAAAAGAACGGCGAACACAGGCCCTTCCGCTTTTTAAGTCCAATAAATCTCCCTCAGCGATCATCTGTACCATCAGGCTGCCGATGGCCGTTGCCTCCGCAGGCCCCGCATATACAGGTATTCCGGCCGCTCTGGCTGTCAGACGGTTTAAGTAATCCGCGTTGGAGCCGCCGCCTACAATATGGATTCCACTATATGCCTGTCCCGTAATTGTCCCAATCTCTCGAACGGTTTCCGCATAACACCTGGCCAGACTGTTATAGATCACGCAGGCCGTCTCCCCGATCCCTTCCGGCACCTGCTGCCCGGATTCTCTGCAGGCTGCCTGCACTTCCGCCGTCATATTTCCCGGTGCCAGAAATCTGTCGTCATTGCAGTCCACCAGCGAAGAAATCTTGGATTTTTCCGCCAATTCACAAATCTGTCCAAAACTTAAATCTCCGCCCAGCTCTCTTTTCACGGACTGAATCATCCACAGACCCATAATATTTTTCAAGAATCGAAAACGATATTCATAGCCGCCCTCATTTGTCAGGTTATGAGACATACTCGCCGACGAACAATCTGCCTCCGACAGCTCCGTGCCCATCAGGGACCATGTACCGGAGCTGATATACAGCGGGCAGTCGCTGTCTGTGGGAACCGCCGCCACTGCGGAAGCCGTGTCATGAGTGGCGGGAAGCACTACCTTGCAGTTAAATCCTACTTCCTCCTGAACTTCCCTTTTCAAATCTCCCAAAACGGTACCGGGGGACAGAATTTTCTGAAAAAGCTTTTCGGGATACCCCAGCCTGCGGATCAGTTCAAAATCCCAGTTCTTTGTCTGCGGACTCACCAGCTGCCCCGTAGTGGCGTTGGTGTACTCCGTGGCCATCCTGCCGGAAAGCAGATAGTGAAAATAATCCGGCATCATCAAAAGGGCTTCCGCTTTTTCCAGCTGCCGCCTGTTCTGCTTCTGCAGGGCCATCAGCTGATAGATAGAGTTAAATATCTGTTTTTGGATACCGGTTCTTCCATACAATTCCTCTTCCCTGATAACCTTATACACCTCCCGGTCCATCCCCCTGGTGCGCTCGTCCCGGTATGCCACTGCATCGCCCATGCGCCGCCCTTCTCCGTCTAAAAGGACAAAATCAACTCCCCAGGTATCCACACCTACGCTGACCGGAATTTTTCCCGCTTCCTTACACTTTTTCATTCCTGCCTTAATTTGAGCAAACAGTTCATCCACATCCCAGACACGTCTGCCGTCCCGCTCCGTCATTCCGTTAGGAAAACGGTAGATTTCTTTCAATTCCATCCGGCCCTTATTTAATCTGCCTAAAATGTGTCGTCCGCTGGATGCTCCTATATCAATGGCAAGATAATATAAATCCATGCTTAATCCCCTTTATGCTTGTTTCCTCTTCCACTATCATCATAAATCCTCTATCATCATAAACCCGAAAGCTCGTGCCAACGCACTTTCCGCTTGACTTCTTCAAACGCAGCCTCATTAATGGCCATTCGGCCGTTTCCTGCCCCGAATAAGGTCATTATAACATAAACTTTCAACATTTACATTAATATATTTACAACATTCTTGACTTTACTTCTCTGCACTGATAAACTGATTAAAAGTTTTAATTTAAATAAATGAAGAAAAGAGGCTGCTATGAACAAAAAAGAAATTCCGTATAAAATCTACCTTGAAGAAAAGGAAATGCCCTCCAAATGGTATAATGTACGTGCAGACATGAAGACGAAGCCTGCACCCCTTTTAAATCCTGCTACCCTGGAGCCCATGACTGCCAAAGAGCTGGGAGCCGTATTCTGCGATGAGCTGGTTCGGCAGGAGCTGGATGATGTCAACCCCTATATTGACATTCCGCAGGAAATTCTTGATTTCTACAAAATGTACCGTCCTTCACCCCTGGTCCGGGCCTACTGCCTTGAGAAAAAGCTGCAGACCCCGGCCAAGATTTATTACAAATTTGAAGGAAATAATACCAGCGGCAGCCACAAGCTGAATTCCGCCATTGCCCAGGCCTATTACGCAAAAAAACAGGGCCTTAAAGGCGTCACTACCGAAACCGGCGCCGGACAGTGGGGCACCGCCCTCTCCATGGCCTGCTCTTACTTTGATCTGGACTGTAAGGTCTTCATGGTAAAGGTCTCCTATGAACAGAAACCCTTCCGCAGAGAAGTCATGCGCACATATGGCGCCAGCGTAACCCCGTCTCCTTCCATGACCACGAAAGTGGGCCAGAAGATCCTGGCCGAGCATCCGGGTACTACCGGAAGCCTGGGCTGCGCCATCTCCGAGGCTGTGGAAGCAGCCACCAGCGCCGAAGGATACCGTTATGTCTTAGGCAGCGTATTAAACCAGGTACTGCTGCATCAGTCTATCATCGGACTGGAGGCCAAAGCCGCCCTGGACAAATACGGGATCGTGCCGGACATGATTATCGGCTGCGCCGGCGGCGGCTCCAATCTGGGCGGCTTGATCTCTCCCTTTATGGGCGAAAAAATTAGGGGCGAAAAAGATTATCATTTTGTGGCCGTGGAGCCTGCATCCTGCCCCAGCTTTACCAGAGGACGCTTCGCCTATGATTTCTGCGACACCGGAAGAGTATGCCCCTTAGCAAAAATGTACACCTTGGGAAGCGGCTTCATCCCTTCTTCCAATCATGCCGGAGGCTTACGCTACCATGGCATGAGCAGCACCCTCTCCCAGCTGTATGACGACGGCCTGATGGAAGCAAGAAGCGTAGAACAGACCGCCGTGTTTGAAGCAGCGGAACAGTTTGCGAGAGTGGAGGGCATTCTGCCTGCTCCGGAAAGTGCCCATGCGATCCGAATTGCCATCGACGAAGCAGTCAAATGTAAGGAAACCGGCGAAGAAAAGACCATCCTCTTCGGCCTCACCGGTACCGGCTATTTTGACATGGTGGCATATGAGAAATATAATAACGGCGAAATGACGGATTATATCCCCACAGACGAGGAGCTGGAGGCAGGCTTTGCGGGACTGCCAAAGGTAGAAAAATAACGATACCGAAAACGGCTGTCTTAAAAAGGATTGAATATTAGCTGATATGAAATGCTGCAGGGGCGAAGGCTGTATGGCTTTCACCCCTGATTGTTTATACTGTTTTCATTGCATCGTGGGGTGTTCCATCCCTATTCTCTCATGGCTTCCACAGCTGAATTGATATTCTGCACGATCTCTTCAATCTCTTTATTTACCACGCTGCTCCTTCCGGAAAGCTTGCCAACCTCCTTTGCCACCACGGCAAACCCGTCGCCTGCACTCCCGGCCCTTGCCGCTTCAATACTGGCATTCAGCGCCAGAATTCTCTGCTTGTTCTGCAGCTCCTTCAGTTCCGTCGTCTTTAAAGTGATCTGTTCCACCAGATCATGAGTCTCATCCACACCCTTGGTCAATTTTTCATGAATTACCCTGTTTTTCATCTTTGCATACTCAGCATTGATGAAGTTATTCAAAACCTCACCCAACAGATTGGCGGAAGCATGAATGGCTTTTTCCGTGCGCACATTAACCTTGCGCAGTGCTTCTATGTATTGATTTTCATTGACCCCGATCTCCCTGGCCACCTGACGGAATTTTTCCTCGTCCGGCTCCGCAGGCAGCACCTGCCCGCCGATGACAGAACCGACCTTCTCTCCTTCAATCTCAAGGGGAATGCCGAAATCAATGAGGCCTGCATGGCAATGATAGACTCCCTGGCCCTCTCTGTCGCATTTCTCGCATCTGGCACAGCCCACACTGCTTCCCCTCGTCAGCTTAATACAAAAATCCGTAAAATTGTAACACTGGGAAATATATTTCCCGTCAGCTCCCACCGCTACCGTTGCCAGCCCCGTTGCTGCCGCCCAGTTTGCCATAATGTCCTCAAACTTTTTCATGTCCGTAAATTGCTTAATATCCATACCTGCCTCCTATATTCCGCTTTACAAAAAGCAAATGCTGCGCCCCCGACTCGCAAACACGCGCCTTGCACTCCTTCTCCTGCGATGTTTACATTATATCACAAGAAGCAAACGTTTGAAAGGCAAATCTTAATTGGAGGATAAGTCAAAACAAATGGCCACAAAAAATGAGAAAACTCAAAAAATCAGAGAATATTGACATTAAAACCCAGATATGATAATTTAGGTAAAATTGTTCCACCCCTGCTCTATAAATAGTCAAAAACAAAAACATGATAAAGCAACTGGGATACTGAGGTAATAAAAGCTTATGCTTTTCGTCATCAAGAATTCGCCGGCTGCGGAAAGACATGTATATTACCATGAGAAATAACGTTGTTGAAAGCTATGAAAACTACCGTGAAGAAGACAGATTATCCACAAATAACGCCCGAAAAATTGAATTTCTTACCACAGTGAAAGCCTTGGACAAATTAATAACCGGAAAGAAAACCATTCTTGACTGTGCGGCGGGAACGGGCATTTATTCCTTCCACTTTGCCGATCAGGGACATCTGGTTACTGCAACGGATATTACTCCCAGACATATAGAAATGATTCAAAACATTCTGAAAACGAAACCATATAAAATGGAAACAGCGGTCCTGGACGCAACCGACATGAGTATATTTGAGGACGAAAGCTTTGATGTTGTACTGAACATGGGCCCCTTTTATCATTTGGTTGAGGCTTCCGACAGGGAAAAATGTATGAAGGAGGTTTTGCGAGTATTAAAAAAGGACGGGTATCTTATTACAGCTTATATTCCAAGATTTTATGTTTTTCAATATGTAGCTATGCAGAATAGGGATTTTTTGGATGCGGGACTTGCCAGGCAGCTTATTCAGACAGGTGAACTTCGACATACTGATGAAAAGTGCTTTTGGACAGACACCTACTATTCTACCTGTGAAGAAATGGAAAAATTATATCGTCAGTACAACGTCACCGTGATTGACCACTTTGCACAGGACGGCGCAACTCCCCACTTTTCGGAAAAGGTTGATTCATGGGATGAAAATGAATTTAAAATATGGTGCGATTACCACTATAGTGTCTGCCGGGAAAGATCGTTACTCGGTGCAAGCAACCATGTCATAATCGCAGGGCAAAAGTCAAATTCTCCTCGGTAAGCCACCGGGCCATGAACTGTTTTTTTCAGTCGAATTTTCGGCAGCCAGTTAACGGAGGGGCTTATGGGAACAGGTATCATAATATGCGGTTTAAACGGTGTGGGAAAAAGCACTCTGGGCAAGGCACTTGCGGAGAAGCTTAAACTTCACTTTATTGATAACGAGGATCTGTACTTTCCCAAAACAGACCCTGAACGCCCTTATGCTTCTCCCCGTTCCCGCAGTGAGGTGGAAAGTCTTCTCCTGCAGCGAATCAGAATGCACGACCGTTTCCTATTTGCTTCCGTAAAGGGGGATTACAGCGAAGCGGTCACTTCCTGTTTTCAATATGCCGTATTAATTCAGGTGCCGAGGCAGATCCGGCTGCAGCGTGTAAGAGACCGCTCCTTTCAACGGTTCGGCTCCCGAATGCTGCCGGGGGGAGATCTGCATGACAGCGAAGAACATTTCTTTCAACTGGTGGAATCCAGACCCGAAAGTACGGTGGAAGAATGGGCACAGTCCTTAAGCTGTCCTGTGATACGGGTTGACGGAACCAGACCTGTTGCGGAAAACATAAGCCTCATCGCAGAGCATCTGGCCCCTGAGCACCCCGTCCAAAATAAGAAATGTTAAAGGAGATTCTTATGACCAACATCACTGTTAATACATCAAAGGTATTAAATCCCGTAAGTCCCCTGCTCTACGGTATCTTTTTTGAGGATATTAACTATGGGGGAGACGGCGGACTGTACGGGGAACTGATCGCCAACCGTTCCTTCGAATATTATGAGCGGGAGGTAAATCCCCCCGAACGTCCTGCAAACGCAACGGACATTAGGACCATGTGCTGGGAAACTGTGGGAGACAGCAGTTTTTCCATCGAACAGCGCTTCCCCTTGAGCAAGACCCACGGAAATTATGCCCGTCTGTCCGGCAAAGCCGGAGCCGGGCTCCGCAATCTGGGCTTTTGTGGAGAGGGCCTTGCCGTGCACGAGGGGCAGACCTTCCGCTTCTCCTGTTATGCCCGGAATGCCTCACCCCTAAAATTAACGGTTAAATTTACGGATACTGCCGGAAACCTGTATGGAAGCAAAACCTTCTCCCTTGTCAGATGCGGCCATGGCTGGTCTAAATATAAGGTCACACTCACGGCTACGGGCAACGGCTGCCGAGTATATCCGGAAATCATTCTGGAATCAGAAGGCACAGTGGATCTGGATCTCATCTCCCTCTTTCCCACTGACACCTTTAAGGGCCGGGAGAACGGTATGCGCCGCGACATCGCGGAGATGCTTCAGGAGCTTCACCCTGCATTTATGCGTTTCCCGGGCGGCTGTATCGTGGAAGGGCGCAGCTTCGAAAACATGTACTGCTGGAAGGATACCATCGGCCCTCTCTTGGCCCGACGCACCAACTGGAACCGCTGGCAGATGGAGGAATATCAAATAAACGGCCAGTCCTCTGCTGATTATTTTCAATCCTACGGCCTGGGCTTTTACGAATATTTCTGCCTCTGCGAGGATCTGGGGGCGAAGCCCGTTCCCGTCATAAATGCAGGAATGACCTGCCAGTGGCATGAAGCTCTTCTGGCGAATATGGACGAGCTGGATAAATGGATACAGGATGTTCTGGATCTGATCGAATTTGCCAATGGCCCGGAAGACAGTACCTGGGGGCAAAGGCGGGCGGAAATGGGCCACCCGGCCCCCTTCGGTCTGGAATACATCGGCATCGGCAACGAGCAATGGGGCGAGGTTTATTTTCAGCGCTATGAAGCTTTTCATAAAGTGCTTTCCGAAAAGCATCCTGAAATCAAATTGATTACCTGCGCGGGATGGACTGCGGAAGGAAAAGACTTTGACACCGCTTACCGCTGGATGAACGACAACAAAGAGAAGGCCTACGCGGTAGACGAGCATTTTTATAAATCACCGGAATGGTTTCTGGAAAACATCCACCGCTACGACAACTATGACCGCAGCCTGCCGAAGGTGTTTGCCGGAGAATATGCCGCCCACACCCACGAAGATACTGCCAAACGGGTGTGCAACTGGTATGGTGCTCTGTGCGAAGCCGCATTTCTCACAGGTCTTGAAAAGAACGCAGATCAGGTGGTCATGTCCTGCTATGCCCCCCTGCTGGGGCGCACGGGCCATCAGCAATGGCAGCCGGACCTGATCTGGTTTGATAATGAAAGCGTATACGGCACCCCCAGCTACTATGTACAGCAGCTGTTCGGGAACAATGTGGGAACCTGTCTGGTAGAAACCGTTACGGCTAACAAGGAGGACCGGACTCCGTTGACCGCATTGGCAAAGCTGGCCGGAGACGGGCTCCAGGTATCCTCCACCCTGGCTGCCGACCAAAAGGCTCTGTATATAAAACTGGTGAATCTGGAGGAAAACCCCACAGATGTAAATCTGCGGCTTGACCGGCCCGTCCGTTCCTGCCTGCTTCATTCCCTTGCTGCCGGGCTGGAGGATATGAACTCCCATGCCGCGCCCCGGAAGGTGTATCCCGTGACGGAAACCCTTTTGGGACCGGACAGTCCGGCCACAGACAGCCTGACGCTGCTGCTGAAAGCATACAGCGTCACGGTTTTAGTCTGCTCCCTGAAATGCCTGCAGCCTTAATTTTTTCCGTACACCGCACAGGCATGAGCCGCCAGCTTTACCTTCAGCACTCCCCCTGAAGCGAAGGCCTTTTCACCGGTCCAAAGCTCCCGCAGGTCCTCGCCGTCAGAAAAGCCTGCCGCCTGCAGCTCTACGGACAACTCCGCTTCCTCATCTCCAAGGTTGAACAGAGCTGCATATCCTGCGCCTGTCTCCCTGTTTTCGGCCTTCCAGACAGCTTTTAAGTCATCCCGGCAAAGCTGTCTGGGCCTGCACTTGGGAGTCAGCATCTCCAGTACCTTTTTGTTTGTCAGCAGCGATAGGGTCTCTTCGTCCAGCTTGGTCAGCTCCGCGCCGATCATCAGGGGCGAGCCGAAAAGACACCACAGGGTCATCATGGTCCGGGCCTCATCCATGGAGAAATTGGTAGTACGCTCCTGCCCAAACCCCTTGCCCAGATACCCGATGGGCAGCATGTCACAGTCTGGGAAACACCCTTCCGATACATGATTCTGCCACAGCTCACAGCGCCAAAACATTTCCTTTAATAATTTCCAGTTATCCCAGAAATCGTCGGTGATCCGCCACATATTCGCATAAGTTTCATAATGCCACGCCTTGTCGATCAGCGCCGGCCCCGGAGACAGAGAAAGCACCACTTCCCTTCCGCACTTATCAATGGCCTTTGCCAGCATTTCGATCTCATGGCGGGCCGAATAAGGATTCTGGGGATAAATGTTGGTATTGCAGATGTCGTCGCACTTAATAAAATCCACTCCCCATCCGGCATACAGCTCCAAAATGGAATCATAGTACGCCTGGCCCTCCGGCATATTCCGCACGCCGTACATATCCGGATTCCAGCCGCATATGGAAGAAGGATCTGCTATTACATTAGCCGTGGTTTCCGTCCCCTTGACAGGCATATGTCTGTGGGCCGCGATTCTGGGAATACCACGCATAATATGAATGCCGAACTTCAACCCCAGCGAATGTATATAATCCGCCAACGGCTGAAAACCTGCTCCCCCTTTCGATGAGGGAAAACGTTCAGGATCCGGCAGAAGCCTGCCGTACTCGTCCATCTCCAGCTCGTTAAAGGGTATATATTGATACCTGTCCCGCTGGCTTCCGGCGCTATGAGCAAACCACTCGATGTCGATCACTATGTACTGCCAGCCGAACTCCTTTAAGTTTGCCGCCATGTATTCCGCATTGGCTCTGACCTGAGTCTCGTTTACCGTAGTATCATAGTAATCATAACTGTTCCACCCCATAGGGGGCGTCAACGCAAATTTGTTTTTATCCATCACAAACCTCCATGCCGCAGCTTATTTTTGTCTTTCATTATACGACTCCCATGGCCTTTCTGCAATCCCCAGCCACCCCATTTTCACAACCGACCGATCACAGGAGAAAGCCTGCTGTTGTTCTCAATGCAGACTATGCAACCCTCAAGCGAAAGCGTGTCTGCATGAGAATAACGGCAGGCTTTCTCCGTCAGGTTGCTGAAAGGCTGTCTATTACCGGCCGGTGTAACCGCTTTATCCGCATCCCTGCCGTCCGGCGCATCTGCTCTCTAGGGACTGCTTCCCTGCTTCGTCCTGCAGCGGCGCAGATAATATGTAACTCCCACGAAGTCCGCAAGCAGCCACCCGATGGGAACCGCCCACCAGATTCCAGTCACTCCTACGGACGGAATGGCAGACAGCAGATATGCCAGCGCCACCCTGGTTCCCAGAGAAAAAAAGGTGAGTACCAGCGACATACCCGGGCGATTCAGCGCCCGGTACAGGCCGTACAGCATAAACAAACCGCCAATGCCAAAGTAAAAGACCCCCACAATCCGCAGATAATTTATTCCTACAGAAAGGATCTGCGTCTCTTCCCTGTGAATAAACAGTAAAAGAAGCGGCTCGGCAAATAAAAACACGATAGCGGAAACAATCCCCGCAAACACAAGCATCATTGTCAGAGAAGCACGGATTCCCTTCCTGATCCGCTTTTCCTCTCCCGCCCCATAATTTTGTGCCACAAAGGTGGAAAAAGAATTGCCAAAATCCTGCAGGGGCATATAGGCAAAGGAATCTATCTTCGTGGCCGCCGCAAAGGCCGCCATAACCACAGAGCCGAAGCTGTTGACCAGCCCCTGCACCATCAAGATGCCGAAATTCATCACCGACTGCTGCATACAGGTTAATATTGATGCGCTTAACAGCTCTTTGATTCCGGCCGCCCTTATTCGCATCTGCTGACGGGAAGGGCGAAGCATGGGGCATTTCAGTAAGGTGTAGACCATGCTTCCGATGCCGGAAATCCATTGAGCGAAAACAGTAGCTGCCGCAGCCCCCCATACGCCCCAGTGAAAGTAAAGAACAAACAGAAGATCCAAAACAATGTTTATCACGGCGGAGATTCCTAAAAATACCAACGGTATGACGGAATTTCCCACCGCCCGCAAAAGAGAGGCGAAAAAATTATAGAGAAAGGTGGCTGTAATCCCCCCAAAAATCACCCACAGATACTCCCGCATCATGGGATATATATCTTTCGGCACGTTCAGCAGGTACATAATCCGGTCAATCAGCAGATAGACCGCTCCGTTGACCAGAACCGCAAACACGGCAATCATTATAAAAGAAGTAAAAATATTTTCCTTTAAATGATCCCATGCTTTCTCACCGTAGCGAATGGAAAATACGGCGCCGCAGCCCATGCACATTCCCAGAAAAACAGAAGTAAGAAAGGTCAGAAGCGTATAGGAAGAGCCTACCGCCGCCAAAGCCCGTTCCCCCAAAAATTTTCCCACAATCAGCGTATCCACAACATTATACAGCTGCTGCAGCAGATTTCCGCAGATCATGGGAACAGCAAATATCAAGATATTTTTCGCCACGGCGCCCTTTGTCAAATCCACCTGCAATCCTTCTTCCTCCCGTCTGCCAATTCAGTACTCCGATCCGGATCCTTCCGGCCCCTGATACCGTGATTATAAGTCACAGGCACCCCAAAAGGCAAGAAAAAAGCCGCCGGTTTTTGCCGGCGGCCCTTGAGGCAGCGTTGTCATCCTTCAATGGCAATATATTTATTCTGCTGAATCCTCTGTGCATCCTCCTTGGGAACCTCCAGCACCAGGACACCGTTCTCGTATTTCGCCTTGATGTCCTCCTGCTGTACGCTTTCTCCTACATAGAAGCTTCTCTGCATGGCTCCCGCATAACGCTCCCTGCGGATATATTTGCCGTTTTCGTCCTGCTCATCCTTATCCAACCCCTTGGAAGCCGTGATGGTCAGATAACCCTTGTCAAGCTCCACCGAGATCTCGCTTTTGTCAAAGCCCGGCATCTCTACTGCGACCTGATAGCCGCCATCCGTCTCTTTCACATCGGTCTTCATCATATTCTTTGCATGCTTACCGTACAGCTGCCTGCTCATATCCCCAAATCCTGAAAGAGCCCCTTCCATCCACTGGTCAAATAAATCCTCTCCGAAAACAGCCGGTACTCCATAGTTACGTGTCAACATAAGTCATCTCTCCTTTTCTTTTCGGAAACTCTTTGTTTCCTTTGTTCTAGATGTAATATAACACTTACTGTTAGCACTGTCAATAGGTGAGTGCTAAATTTTTTATAAACTAGTTCCAGTATAACCAAATCTATTATAATTTATTTCCAAACAGAAAACTAACTCTTGCAAAAAAATCAAAATTCAGTATTATTATAAGTAAGGGCAATTTACTTTAGCACATTGCATCCAATTTGCATCGCGAAATGGTTTTGCAAATATCAATTGGCTACGATGAAAGGGAAGGATGGAAATGCGGATCAGAAAAAAATCAGAACTCATCAATTCATTTTCGGAGCTTAAAACCGCCGATTACAGCGATTCCCCAGAGCTGCAGAAAATGTACAAACGGCTGCAAAGCGGCCGGAAACAGCTTTCCGAGGTTTTTGACAAGAACATTCAAGCGGTAATGCAGATCAGTTCTCTTGACCTTACCATGCAATATCAGACAGAGAAAATCGTGGAAATTTCTCAAAAAATCGAGCGGGCTTCCGAGCGGATTTTTGGGATCTCCGGGCGTTCCGATGCAGACAATCAGCATACGGAGCTGACAAACACGATCATTGATGTTGCATCTAAGGCCGATGATGTAACCAGAAAAATTGAAGAGGGCCAGAATGAACTGACTGCTATCAAGGATCTGTCAGATCAGACCATTGAAATTTCCAAAAAACTGCAACACGATATTGACGGTCTGTCGCAGATTATTGACAGCATCGGAACGATTGTTTCCGGAATTGATGCTATTTCCATGCAGACAAACCTGCTTGCCATAAATGCAAGCATTGAGGCCGCAAGAGCAGGTGAAGCAGGCCGGGGATTTGCCGTGGTGGCGGGGCAGATCCGTGAGCTTGCCGGCGAGACCCAAAGTCTTACCGGCAGCATGAACGAATTTCTGGAAGGTATCCGCGGCGCTTCCCGAACAAGCATACAGAGTACCACTGAAACCTTGGAAGCTCTGGAGATTGTGACCGGCAAAATTAATAATGTATGGCAGATCAACAGCGAAAACCAGGCCCATGTTTCCAAAGTCAGCGAGTCTATCAGTTCCATCGCCGCCATCAGTGAAGAACTGAGCAGCTCCATGACGGAAATGGAAAACCAGTTAAGGGACAGCACTGATTTTATGAAGCAGGTAAGCGCTGATTTGGGAGAAGCGGTAAAACCGGTGGTTGGAATTGAACAAAGTCTGGACGACGCAGTAAAACAGATCGGCAGTATGACACAGGACGCATTTTATCATCTGGATAATGCAGCATTTGCAAAATATGTTAAAAATGCCATTACCGCGCACCGTACCTGGCTTGTCAATCTGGGCAAGATGGTGAGGGCCCGTACGGTCATGCCTCTGCAGCTTGACTCCCAAAAATGCGGCTTTGGCCATTTCTACTATGCCCTTACTCCGCAGATTCCCGCAATCCTTCCCATCTGGGATGCGCTGGGAGACAAACATAGAAGGTTCCACCAGTTTGGCGCTGAAGTGATTCAGGCTATAAATGCCGGCCAATACGCCCATGCGGAACAGATCTACCGGGAGGCGGAGGAATATTCCCACGGATTGCTGGAGGATCTTCAGAATATTTACAATTATGCCAATTAAAACAAAATATTTATAAAACCTTAACAGGAGTGGATTTTTCAAGAGTATTCTTTTTTTCGCCACGCAATTACGTCAGGTAATTGCGTGGTTTTTTATGCGCAGGGAGAAAATCTTCCCGTCCGATTCTATCAGGAGGTTTTTATGGATCAAAAATTTATGAAGGAAAAGAACATACTGCCATTGGTGCTGTCCATGTCTCTCCCCATGGTAATCTCCATGGCCGTGAACTCATTGTACAACATTATCGACAGCTTTTTTGTGGCCAAGGTCAGCGAAAATGCCATGACAGCCCTGGCCTTGGTTTATCCCATACAGAATCTGATCAACGCCATCGCTATCGGTTTCGGCATCGGCATCAATGCAGGCATTGCCTTCTATCTGGGGGCCGGTGATCAGAAGCGTGCGGACACAGCAGCCACTCAGGGCTTTACCCTGAGTATCATACACGGCGTTGTACTGGCTCTTGTCTGCATCCTGGGAATGCCGCTGTTTTTGAAAAGCTGCTCTCCCAATGATGAGATCACCGGACTTGCCCTGCTTTATTCCAACAGAGCTTTCCTCTTTTCACCGATCATCTCTCTGGGACTGTTCTTTGAAAAACTTTTCCAGGCGGTTGGCAGGATGAAGGTCTCCATGTTCAGCATGATGTGCGGATGTATCGTCAATATCATATTGGATCCGCTTATGATCTTCGGCGTCGGTATTTTCCCTGGCATGGGCATTGCAGGAGCCGCTTACGCCACAGGTATCGGCCAGTGCATTACCCTTGCAGCATATCTGCTTTTTTACGCTTTCTTACGCCTGCCGGTACGAATTAGACGAAAATACATGACCCCGGACGCCGTGGTATTAAAAAAACTTTATTCCGTGGGCATTTCTGCCGCCTTAAACCTGGCGCTGCCCTCCCTGCTGATCTCTTCCCTAAACAGGATACTGGCAGACTTTTCGGAAAAATATGTCTTGGTCCTGGGCGCTTATTATAAGCTGCAAACCTTCATCTATCTGACAGCCAATGGGATCATTCAGGGCATACGCCCTCTGATGGGCTATAATTTTGGGGCCGGAGAACACGGACGTGTGAAAAAAATCTACCATACGGCGCTGATTTTGAATATAAGCATCATGTTTCTGGGCACGCTGCTGTCCTGGATCATACCCGGGCAGTTAATCGGTCTGTTTACCGACAATATTGAAACCGTTTCTATCGGAATTACCGCTTTGAATATTATCAGCCTGGGATTTATAATCTCCGCAGTATCCATCACCTGCTCCGGCGCCTTGGAGGGTCTGGGCAGGGGCGGCCCGTCTCTTGTGATCTCTCTGCTGCGGTATGTGGTGCTGATTATTCCGTCAGCTTTTCTGCTTAGCAGAGTAATCGGCGCGGCCGGCGTATGGTGGGCCTTCTGCGTCACGGAATTTGCGGCGGCGGGCTTTTCCCTGCTGATCTACAGAAGAGAAACCGGCAGCAAACGGTATAGCCGTCCAAGTTGACAAATGGGTCTCTTACCCATATAATTTTGATAGTATGAAATAGAGTAATTTCACATCTGGGCGCAGAGCGGATGCACAGAAATGAGGCTGCCAATGAGCATACATATTATTACAGATTCCGCTTCGGACATTCTGGATTCCGAGGGAAGGAATCTTACGGTCATACCTATGACAATAACTTTCGGAGAAACGGAATATCAGGACGGTGTCACCTTAAATCACACACAGTTTTACGAAATGCTGATCGAAAGCAGCATACTGCCCGTCACGAGCCAGATTCCGCCCTTCCTCTTTGAAGAAGCCATGCGGAAGGCTGTGGAAAAGGGCGACGATGTTATCGTGATCACTCTGTCCTCCAAGCTGTCCGGCACCTGGCAGAGCGCCATGGTTGCCGCAGCAGATTTTCCCGGCTCGGTTCATGTGGTGGACAGTGAAAATGTAACTGTAGGTGAACACATTCTCGTGGAATACGCCTTCCGCATGATCGATCAGGGAGCGGAGGCCGCAGAAATCGTAAAACAGCTGAATCTGCTGAAGAAAAGAATACGTCTGGTTGCCCTTCTGGACACTCTGGAATATTTAAAAAAAGGCGGCCGTATTTCCGGCGCTGCCGCACTGGCCGGAAGCCTGCTTTCCATCAAACCCGTCATCGCCATACAGGACGGGGAAGTTGCTATTCTGGGAAAAGCCAGAGGTTCCAGGCAGGCAAATAACCTGATCGTGGAACAGATTCATGCGGCAGGGGGCATTGATTTTTCCATGCCCTATTTCTTGGGCTACACCGGGCTGAGCAGGGATCTGATCCAAAAATACATTGAGGATAATGCTTCGCTGTGGGAAAATGAGACCGATCATCTCCCCGTGAACAGCGTGGGCGGCACCATCGGGACCCACACGGGCCCCGGGGCCATAGCCGTAGCCTTTGTTGCCAGGGAGAGCTGATTCGTCATTCATTTCTCCCTGTTTTCCCCTCTCCGTAAACCGGCGAATCTTCCGCCACCATAGACAAATGCTGCGGCGCATCATATGTATACGCCCCCGAGCTTTCCGAAGTCTTAGTCCCTTGCTTCCTCATCTCCCGATACACAACCTCTGCCAGCGCACTCATTATCGCATTATACTTAGCCGTATCCTCAAACAAACTCTGATACGACTCCTGCGCCTCCATATATCCGTCCTGCGCTGCCGTACCAAACGCTTTGGGAAAGATGCTTTCAATAAATATCTGCGGATCGGAAGATTGCGCCATCTTTGTCAATTTCTTGTCAGAAAGCAGCTTACTCTTAAGCGACGACAAAATAACTTTGTCTCCCTCTGTGAAATTGCCCTTGAACCTCTCATTAATCTTTGCAATTACCTCATCCAAAGGCGTTTTTTCATCCATCCCCTTGACGCCTTTCTGCTTGGCCGGAACATATACGGTCTTCGCTTCATCCAGAGTAATTTCACCCTGGAATGTTTTTTGCAGCTTATAATATTCCAGCTTCAGCTTACCCTCCAAATCAATCAACTCTACAGGGTCTTTCGGCAATAACCCAATCAGATAAGAGCAGAACACATACTCCTTCTGCAGCTCCTTATCAAACATCCTCAGTATCTGCGATATGTAGCCATACCATTTTATCAGATTACGAACCTGTCTGCGGAATTGGTATCTCTCATTCTGAGTCTTTTTATTATAACGCTTGGAAACAGGAAGTAAAATGCTGCTCATGCGCCCCATTGCCCTGTCGTCCTGCCTGCCTTTTTTATAATACTCATTGGTAAAGGCTTCAATATCCTCATCCGAGTAAATACCATAAGCCCGCAATTCCCTCTGCGTCTGGTACAGCAAATCCGCATTCACTTCTTCCTGTAAAAATGTTTCCTGATAGAACGGCTGAAACGCCTCCTTTATATCCTCCGCTTTATTGACGAAATCCAACACAAAAGTATCTGTCTTACCCTCGCAGGTCCGATTCAATCGGGACAATGTTTGTACCGCTTTCACCCCCTTTAGCTTCTTGTCCACAATCATCGTATGTAAAAGCGGCTCATCAAACCCTGTCTGATAC